>CAJAFD010000156.1 GCA_903938935.1 uncultured Opitutia bacterium | reverse complement strand
TCGTCGCGCTGTTTTCCGATAAACCTGATGCGGGCATCCTCGCGCTCGGCCCGCGTTTCGGCGTACCGGCGAGCTACCTCGACCCCGCGCCGTTTAAGACGAAGCTCGAGGGTGAAGGCGAAACGCGGTTCATCGCCGCTGTGCGCGCGGCGCAGCCTGATCTCGTCGTGCTCGCGGGCTTCATGCGCGTGATCAAGCCAGGCTTCCTCGCGGCGTTTGCGGGGAAAATTATTACTCTGCACCCGAGTTTGTTGCCGAGTTTTCCGGGGCTCGACGGCATCGGCCAGGCTTTCCGGCGCGGCGTAAAGGTGACGGGTTGCACCGTCCACGGCGTGACGGCGGAAGTTGATGGCGGTCCGATTCTCGATCAAGCCACGGTGCGCGTGGCGCCGGGCGAGACCTTGGCAACGCTCGCGGCGAAAGTCCACGCAGCCGAACACGCGTTGTTGCCGGCGGTGATCGCGCGCTTGAGCGAGGCGCGTTAAGACGTGGCGCGTATCACGCGCGCCGCCGTCGGATCAGTTGTCGAGTTCGACGCCGTTGTTCCAAATCCGATACATCTCTTCGACGGCAGGAACGTCGATCTGGCGGACGACGCGGAAACCGATCCACGGCACGCTGGTGTGATACCAGATGCTTTTCGGCAGTTGCGGATCGAGAATTTTCCACTCGGGCGCGGAGCCGCGGCGGGCGGCGCTGCGGAGGAGTTCGGGCGTGTCGGTCCAGTTGCCGCCGCGCACGGCGTGCGGGTAGGGCTGCGTGGATTTCACCCACGCGGCGGCGGCGGGATTGCCTTGGAGGCGCGAGTAGACGTCGGCTTCGTATTGATCGAGGGTCCACTCGGAGACGTTGCCGTGCATGTCGTAGAGGCCCCAAGGATTGGGTTTCTTGGTGCCGACGAGCGCGTATTTGTCGGCGTTGAACACGGCGTAGTCGGCGAGGGGCGCGGGATCTTCGCCGAAGGAATAGGCGGTCGTCGTGCCGGCGCGCGCGGCGTATTCCCATTCGAGCTCGGTGGGGAGGCGGTAAAAATGTCCGGTCTTGGCGCTCAGCCATTGGCAATATTTCGAGGCGGCGTGGTGCGTCATACTGATCGCGGGGAAACCCTCGCGGCCCATGCCGAAGCTCATCTCGACGTAGGGCTTGGTCGGGTGCGAAACGGCGTCGGCTTCACCTTTGCTGGCGTTGCCGGCGGCATCGGTGGCGAACATGAAAATCTCGTACTCGTTCCACGTGACTTCTTTTTGGCCCATCCAAAAAGCGTCGATGGCCACTTTGGCCTGCGGGCCTTCGTCGGCGTTGCGATTTTTTTCACTGGCGGGACTGCCGACGGTGAACGTGCCGGCGGGGATGGGTTGAAGCGCAAACGACACGTCGGTACCGGGGATTTTTTCCGTGTAAGCGGCGAGCGGCGCGGGCGCATCTTTTTTCGCGGCGAGAATTTTTTCTCGGATCTGGCGCACGAGCGCGAGTTCCTTGGCGTCGATCTCGGGCAAGGCGTGGAGCGACGCGACGGTCAGGCCGAGCGCGAGGCCAGCGAGAGTGTTTTTGAAAAACGAAGAGGTGATCATGGCGTGGAAATAAGGCCGGCCGGAGCGTGGCCGAAAGCGGTGCTCTGGGTCGAGCCGTCAGCGTTGCGTTGATGCACGATGACGCGAACGGATTCGGCGGAATGATCCGCGAGCTGTCGCGCGGCCGCCGGGGCAAGAACGTTGCATGCCGTGGCAAGTGCGTCGGCGAGCGTCGCGTGCTGCGCTACGACCGTGACCGCGGTCGGTCGAGCCAGCCCGAGTCCCGTGGCCGGATCGACGATGTGGGAATAACGCACGCCCCCGAGCGTGACGTATTGTTCCGTATCGCCCGAGGTGGAAACGCCCGCGTGCGCGACGATCAGCGTGAGCGGTTTGCCTGAGGTGGAATCAAAAGGGTTCACCTCGACCTGCCAGCCCGGTTTCCCCGGCGGCGCATCACCGAGGGCAAGATCGCCACTGGCGGCGACCATCGCGCTCGGGATGCCGCGTTGCGCGAGCACGGCGAGGGCGGCTTCCGCGGCGTAACCTTTGGCGATGCCGCCGAGATCCAAGGCCATGTGCGGACGCAACAGCGTCACGGTGCGCGCGCCAGGATCGAGCCGCAGGTGTTGGAAGCCGGAGGCTTGTTGAGCGGCGGTGCGTGCGGCGTCGGTCGGTAGCGCGTGCGTGCGGCGGGTTTCGCGCCACAGCCGAATCACTGGCCCGAGCGTGACGTCGAACGCGCCGTGCGTTTTTTCTGCGATCGCTTGGCTGCGTTGTAAGATGTCGAACAACTCCGCGCTCACCGGCACGGGCGTGGCGGGCGGTTGCGCGCACAGGCGCATGAGTTCGCTGCTCGGATCGTAGTCCGACATGATGCGATTGAGCGCGGCGATGCGGTCAAACGCAGCGCGCGCGGCGGCTTTGGCGACGGCGGGATCGGGCGAATAAAGCACGATCCGAAACAACGTGCCCATGTGCGGCTCGATGTACTCGAGCCGCTCGGGTGCGGCGAAGTTGGGCGACGCAGCGACGATGAACCCTAGCAGCCCAGCGGCTGCGTGTTGCCAACTCATGAGGCGGGTCTCAGCTACCGATCACGGCGTCCATCTTCTGCGCGAGATGCACGAGCCACGCGGCGTCGTCGGTAAAGCTCGGCGGACGATATTGCTCGGCGATCAACCAGCCTGAATAACCGATGTCGTCTAAGGCCGTGAGCACCTTGGGCCAGTCGCAATCGCCTTCGAAAAGATCGACGCGGAAGCCGGCGTACGGACCTTTTTCGTCGCGGACTTTACGGCTGAATTCTTTGATGTGCACTTTGACGATGCGTGCGCCGAGCGTGTGGATCCAGTGCTCGGGCCAGCCGGTGTTGACGATGTTGCCGGCGTCGAAGTGCCAACGCACCCACGGGCTCTTAAACGCGTCCACGTAGGCGGCGGCCTCGAGCGGGCTGAGGAGAAATTGGTTCCACACGTTTTCAATCGCGATGACCACGCCGAGGGATTCGGCGAGCGGAAGCGCCTTGGTGATTTCTGCGACCGAGCGCGCGTAGGCATCGGCGTAGGGCACGTCTTTTTTGACGACGGCGGGCACGAGCAACACAGAACTGGCGCCGTAAGCCTTGGCGTCGCGGAGGCCTTGCTTGAGGCCCTCGAGACCGACCTCGCGCGCGGCGGGATTGGGATCGGAGAGCGGCTTCAACCAGTGCGTGGAAATGACCACGCTCGGGATGGCGAGCCCGGTCTGATCGCGTGCGGCGAGGACCTCGGCTTGATTCATGCCGCTGCCGACTTCGACGCCGTCAAAACCTGCGGCGCGGAGGAGCTGGAATTTTTCCAACAACGTCAGTTTCTGTGCGGTCGGACCGCCGAGTGTTCCGAGCATAAACCCCTTTTTCATGCCGCGTTTTTTAAGCGCGACGGGGGTTTTGGCGGCGGGGGCGGGGCTGGTTAATTGAGCGCGGGCAAACGGGGCGACGGCCGCGACGGCGGCGGTGGCGCGGAGGAAATCGCGGCGATTCATGGCGTGAGTTTAGGTGAGTTTGGTCTGGCCGGGGATGGCGCGGGGCGTGACTGCGAGCGGGGCTTTCCAGTCGAGCGTGGCGGGCACGAGCGCTTCTTTGGAGTTGAGCGCTTGGTTCCAGGTGACGACTTGGCCCGTGTAGGCGGCCATGCGGCCCATGATGGCCATGAGCGTGCTGTGCGCCATGTTCACGCCGTCGTTGACGGGTTTATCGGCGCGGATCGCGGCGAACAGCTCGTCATGCTCGACCTGATACATGTCGCGTTGCGGGCCAGTGTATTTCCAGTTGGTTTCGCCGGAGATGCCTTGGGTGGCGAGGCGGCCGTTGGAGAAGATGCCCTTGGTGCCGGTGACGTAATCGGTGACCTCGGTGTAAGCGCCGTCGTGTTGGCGGCAGGAGAGGGTGGCGCGGACGCCGCTGGCGTATTCGTAGGCGATGCTGAAGTTGTCGAAGGTGTTGCCGTAGGCGGGGACCGAGCGGCCGCCGACGCCGACGACCTGCGTGGGCATTTCTTGTTTCATGAGCCAAGCGATCTTGTCGACGTTGTGGATCGCTTGCTCGACGAGGTGATCGCCGGAGAGCCACGTGAAGTTGTACCAATTGCGCAGCTGCCACTCGAGGTCGGTCTGGCCGGGGTTGCGGGTGCCGGGGAACTTGGTGGTGAGCGAGCCGGTGTGGTAGGTGGCGATGATGGCGCGGATGTCACCGATGGCTCCGGCGTGAACTTTGGCGACGGTTTCGCGCATGCGCAGGTCGTAGCGCCAGCAGAAACCGGACATCACGGAGAGGTTTTTACGTTTCGCCTCGGCGGCGGATTCGAGCACGGAACGGACGCCAGCGCCGTCGACGGCGACAGGTTTTTCGCAGAACACGTGTTTGCCGGCGGCGATGGCGGCTTTCAGGTGTTGAGGGCGGAAGGCGGGAGTCGAAGTGAGTAGCACGACGTCGACGCCGCTATCGATGACCTTTTGATAGGCATCGAGCCCGACGAAGGATGTGGCTTCGGTGACGTCGATTTTGGCGGCGGCGAATTTCTTGAGCGTGGCGAGGCTGGACTGGAGGCGGTCGGCGAAGACGTCGGCCATGGCGGTGAGGCGGACGTTGGGATCGGCCTTCAAGGCTTGTGCGGCGGCGCCGGTGCCGCGGCCGCCGCAGCCGATGAGGCCGACTTTGAGGATGCGGTTGTTGGCCGTGGAGTTTTCTGCGGCGTGGCCGAGAGCGGAGGTGGCGATGAGGCCGCCAACGGTGGCGGCGGAGGAGTCTTTGAGGAAGTCGCGGCGTGAGATCATAGTGGGTGTGGTTTAGTATTTAAACGGGGAAAAAGGTGACGATTTGATATTAAAGGGTTTTTAGGAAAACGTCGCGGAATTCGACGGGATCGTTGTGGCCGGCGAAGCCGAAGAAGCCGCTGGGGCGGTCTTTGCCGGGGTGAGCTTTTTGACCGTGGACTTTCTTGGGGTCGATGGTGGCGAGATCGGCGTCGAGAATGACGGTGCCGTTGAGTTCCACTTGGGCGCGGGAGCCTTGGATGGTGATTTCTTGGAAATTCCATTCGCCGATAGGGTGTTGATAACCGCGGGCGGCGGCGACCATGCCGTAGGCGGAGCCGTGGGCTTGGCGGGGGTCGATCGGGCCTTTTACTTTTTCGTAGTTGTCGTCGAGCACTTGGAGTTCGCACATGCCGACGTAGGCGGTGTCGCCGGTGCCGGGATAGCGGATGGCGAGGCCGTTGTTGCCGCCGGGCGGGAGCTTAAATTGGAGCCGCGCCTGAAAATCGGTGAGCGGGGAATTCCAATAAACGGTGCCGCCTTTGTTTTTTTGCCAGACGAGCGTGCGGTCTTTGATCGCAACGGCCTCGAGCGGGCCGGCCCAACCGTCGAGGTTTTTGCCGTCGAAAATCGGGCGGTAACCCGCCGCGCCGCGGCTGGCGAGCAGGCGGCAGGCTTCTTCGCTGCCGATCTCGCGGATGTAGATGTTGCGCCAGCGGGTTTCGCCGCCGTGGGTTTGGAGTTCGATGGGGCCGCGGGCGGGAATGGGGCGCTGCTGGTCGCGCGGGAGTTTTTTATCGTAGTAGTTTTCGAGGAGGGCGTGGTCGACGACGAGTTGGTCGTTGAGCCAGACGGTGACGCGGGCGCCGACCATCAGGACGCGGAACCGATTCCATTGGCCGACGGGATGATCGGCGCGCACGAGTGGGTCGCGGCCGGGAGATTTTTTATCGTTGTTCCAGAGGCCGCCGGAGCCGCGGGCGGAGCCGTAGCCGTTAGGATCGGGTTGGGCGGGGTCCCAGATTTGGATCTGGGGAACGCCGCGCAGGTAGATGCCGGAGTCGGTGCCGGCGGTGATTTTCCAATCGACGAGAAGTTCAAAATTACCGTAGTCGCGCTCGGTGGTGGCGTAGCCGCCGAGGCCATCGTTGAGCAGTTCGCCGGCGTCGACAGACCAGTGCGGGCGGCCGTTTTTGAGGGCGGTGAGGCTGGCGGTCCATTGGGCGATTTGGGCGTCGCGCTCGGCGGGCGGGAGGCTGAGGAGTTTGCGGTGATCGTAGGTGTCGCCGCCGCGCCAGCCGGCGAGGTCTTGGCCGTTGAATAAGGCGGTGAAGCCGGCGGGGGCGGCCGCGAAACTGCGGGTGAAGGCCAGCGCGAGGATTAGGACCAAAGCAAAGCGTTGCATCATGGGAGGTGGGGGTGCGGGGATTTGAAACAAGAATCCCGCTAAAGGAAAAGGGATTCTTCAGCTCGGGAGTTTTTCCGGCTTGGCGTGAAACATTCGGGAGTAATGCTAGGGTTACCCTACGGTCGGATTCCCTGATCGTTCATTGCTTACCACGTCTCACCTTACTTAATATGTCCTCCTCCACGTCGTCGCCGAAAGGCCGTTTGTTTTTCATGATGGTGCTCGAGTTTTTTATTTGGGGGGCGTGGCTACCGTTGATTTTCGGTTATTTGCCGAGCCTGGGTTTCACGCCGGGGCAGCAGTCGTTGATTTTGAATGCGTTTCCGGTGGCCTCGATCGTGGGGATGTTTTT
>CAJAFD010000155.1 GCA_903938935.1 uncultured Opitutia bacterium | reverse complement strand
GCGGTCGCCCCCGTGCCTGCGCTCAAGCTCAAGGCCAACGTGAAGCCACGTGTGGTGCAGGGTCACCCGTGGGTGTTTACGAATGAGATCGAGGCGTTGATCGGCGCCGAGCACGACGGGACCGCGATCGAGTGCCGCGACCGGACGGGACGTTTCATCGGCACGGGTATTTATAACAGCAAGTCGCAGATCGTTTGGCGCCGTTTGAGCCGCAATCGTATCACGCTTGATGCGGCTTGGGTTCGTGGCGCACTCGAGCGCGCGCTCGCCCGCCGCGCCCCCGGCACCGCCCGACGACTCGTGTGGTCGGAGTCGGATGAATTACCCGGTTTAGTCGTGGATCAATTTGGCGATGCCCTCGTCGTGCAGATTCAAACGCTCGCGCTCGATCGGATGACTCCAGTGATTAGCGATCTGCTCGCGGAGTTGTTGAAGCCGGCGGAAATTATTTTCCGCACCGACGCCAACATCCGCCGCCTTGAAGGTTTGCCGTTGGAGACGCACACGCGCTCCGGTCAACCATGGGCGCCGCGTTGGGTGAACATCGAGGGCGTCGAGTATTGGCTCGATTTGGAATCAGGCCAAAAAACCGGTTTCTACCTCGACCAGCGCGCGCAGCATCCGCTCGTGGCGAAATTTTGCGCCGGCAAGCGCGTGCTTGATGCGTTCTGTAATCAAGGGCCGTTCGCCTTGCATGCGGCGCGCGCGGGCGCGGCTCACGTGCTCGGGCTCGATAGCTCCGAAGAAGCCATCGCGGCGGCGCGGCGCAATGCCGAGCACAACGGCGTGAAAGCCGAGTTTATCGCGGCCAACGTTTTCGACTGGTTCAACAATGAGGCACGTTCAACCGAGACCCCGTGGGATGTGATCGTGCTCGATCCGCCGCCCTTCGCCAAATCGAAGAGCGCGTTGCCCGGAGCCTTGCGCGGTTACAAGGAGCTCAACCTCCGTGCGCTGAAAGCACTCGCCCCCGGCGGCGTATTGGCGACCTATACGTGCTCGCACCATATGCAGGATGCGGAGTTGCGCTCGGTGCTCGCTGAGGCGGCCGCCGATGCGCGGCGTCGCGTTCAGGTGCTGGAATTCTGTCATCAACCGCCGGATCATCCGGTGTTGCTGACTATGCCGGAGAGCGAATACCTGCGCGGCTACATCGTGCGCGTCGAGTGACGCGCCAGCGTTTTTAGCGCAGCGCGCTTTCCAAGTCGCGACGGAGCGAGCGGATTTGTTCGAGCTCTTTGCGGAGCGCTTCTTTCTGCTCCTTGGTTTTCGCGTAGGCGATCGCTTCGAGGATATCGCGTTCGGATTCCATCAGGCTGACCCGTTCTTTGGCGATGGACTCGCGCTGTTTGGTCGATTCCCCGCCGAAAATTTTGAGCGCTTTACTGGGTTCGTTTAACGCGCGGTCGAGATCGGTGGATTTGGTCTTTTGTTTTTCGCGCGCGATGTCGCGCTCCTGCTCGAAGACTTCGCGTTCGATTTCAGTGACGCGGCCGCGGCGGACTTCGACCTTGGGCAACACATCGGCGGATTCGCTTTTCGATTTGGCGAGGTCGTTGGGGTTTTCGGCTTTCGTGTCGGCGGGCGCGGCCGCCGTAGTGGCGGTGCCATTGGCGGACAACGCGGCGGGCAGATCGGTGCGCGGCGCGGCCGTTTCGGTGATGGGTTTGGCGACGACTTTGGCTTTGAGATGTTCGGCGCGACGGGCGCGGATCATGGCCTCAGTCACGGCGGGAGCAGGCGCTTGCGCCGGGGTAGTGGCAGGAGAGCTTGCGGTCGTGGGGGCGGCCGTGGATGCGGCGGCGACGGGGGTGGATTCGGCGGCGCGGGTGCCACTGGCGAAAGCGGCGGTAAGCAACGTGATTCGAAGGAGGTGCGCGTTCATGTGAGGGGAGCTTTATCCGGTTCGGAGTAGGCGTCGAGGGGATAGCGCGGAGACGCGCGCGTGGGGCCTTGGGTTCCGCGCAAAAAAAAGACCGGGCCTGTGGGCCCGGTCTGAATGTGGCAAAGCTCGAACTTAGAGCGTGCCGCCGTAGATCGCGCTGGCGCCGAGCTCTTCTTCGATGCGGAGGAGCTGGTTGTATTTCGCCACGCGGTCGGTGCGGGAGGCGGAGCCGGTCTTGATCTGGCCGGCATTGGTCGCGACGGCGATGTCGGCGATGGTGACGTCCTCGGTCTCGCCGGAGCGGTGCGAGATGATGGTCGTGTATTTGTTCTTTTGAGCGAGCTCGATGGAGTCGAGGGTCTCGGTGAGGGAACCGATTTGGTTAACCTTCACGAGGATCGAGTTGGCGGTGCCGGTCTCGATGCCCTTCTTCAAGAATTCGACGTTGGTGACGAAGAGATCGTCGCCGACGAGCTGGACCTTGTCGCCGATGGCGTCGGTGAGCTTCTTCCAGGTCGCCCAGTCGTTTTCGGCGCAGCCGTCCTCGATGGAGACGATCGGGTATTTGGCGCAGAGGTCTTTGTAGTAGGCGACGAATTGGTCACCGGTGAAGGAGCGGCCGTCGGATTTTTTGAAGACGTAGGTCTTCTTTTCTTTGACGTAGAACTCGGAGGAGGCGACGTCGAGGGCGAGGAAGATGTCTTTACCGAGTTTGTAGCCGGCGCCTTTGACGGCTTCGGCGATGGCGTCGAGGGCGTCGGTGGTGGAGGCGAGGTTGGGGGCGAAGCCGCCTTCGTCGCCGACGGCAGTTTGAAGGCCCTTAGATTTCAGAACTTTTTTGAGGGAGTGGAACACCTCGGCACCGGCGCGGAGCGCTTCGGAGAACGAATTGAAGTTCTTCGGGACGATCATGAACTCTTGGAAATCGATTGGGGCGTCGGAGTGCGCGCCGCCGTTCATGATGTTCATCAAGGGCACCGGGAGGACCTTCGCGTTGGGGCCGCCGATGTACTTATAAAGCGGAACGCCGGCGGCGCTGGCGGCGGCCTTGGCGGTGGCGAGGGAGACGCCGAGGATGGCGTTGGCGCCGAGTTTGGCTTTGGTGGCGGTGCCATCGAGCTTGATCATGGCGCGGTCAACGCCGGTCTGGTCGAAGGCGTCGAAGCCGATGAGGGCGGGGGCGATTTTGCCCTTCACGTTACCGACGGCCTTTTGGACGCCTTTGCCGCCGTAGCGCTTTTTGTCGCCGTCGCGTAGTTCGATGGCTTCGTGTTCGCCGGTGGAGGCGCCGGAAGGTACGGCGGCGCGGCCGAAGTGCCCGGAGGCAAGTTTGACGTCAACTTCGACCGTGGGATTGCCACGGGAGTCGATGATTTCGCGGGCGGTGATAGCGCTGATGGTGGTGTTCATGGAAAAATAAAAGGGATCGAGCTTCGAGGAAAGCAGCGGGCGCGCCGAGGGAAAGGCGAAAGTGTAAGCTTTCGCGACGTCCTCGCGGCGGGCGCGGGCCGCACGTTACTTCGCGGCGGCGGCTTTGGCGAGGGGAAGGACGGTGACGCGAAAGGCTTTAGCGGCCGGGAAATAGAGTTTGGCCAAGGCGGAAAGTTCGTCGGCTTTCATGCCTTCGATGTCGGCGAGACGCGTGCGCGACCAATCGAGAACCTCGGGTTTTTCCTGCGCGCGACTAAGGACGGAGCTGAGCCAATAATTATTATTGCGCAGGCTTTCGCGGGTCGCAGTGAGAACGGGTTGTTTGGCGCGTTCGAGTTCCTCGGCGGTCACGCCGTTCGCGGCCAGATCGGCGGCGAGGGCGAGGATAACGTCGGAGATTTCCTTGGCCTTGGCGGGTTCGACGGTGACCTGTGCGGCGAAGAAGCCGTAGCCGGGATAATTATCGCTCGGAGAGCTGCCGGCGGAGGGGCTGTAGGCGCCACCGATTTCCTCGCGGACTTTGACGCGGAGGCGGTCGCTGAGGACGTTGGCCAACATGGAGAGCCGGCGGGTGCGTTTCACGTCGAGGGCGTCGGTCGAGGGCCAGAAGAGCGTGACGAGGCCTTTGGGAATTTCCGTTTCGACGGTATAGTTTTTCGTGAAAGGTTCGCTAGGGAAGGAGACGTTGCGCAGTTCGGCGTGAGCGGATCGCGGGGCGCGCGAGGGCAAGGCGCCGAGGGTTTTGGCGACGGCGGCGATGGTGGCTTCGAGGTCGAAGTCGCCAACGATCGCAATTTCGATCGGGCCGGTGGCGAATTGCGGGGTGAGCCAAGCGCGGACCTCGGCGAGGGTGCGTTGGTTCATGACGGCTTGCGCAGGGGTGCCGAAGCGAGAGTCGCCATTGGCGAGGAGGCGTAAGACTTCGAGATTGATCGGGCCGGAGGGAGTATGAGCGAGCTGCAGATACATTTGCTCCATGCGCTTGGCCGCTTGGCGCGCCGATTCTGCGCGGTAGCCGGGATCGGTGATGTGCGCGGCGATGAGTTGGAGCTCGAGCAGCAGGTCCTCACGGTTGGTGGCGCCGCTTAAAATAAAGGCGTCACCGGCGATGCCGAAACCGGCGCCGACGGTTTTGCCGGCGAGGATGCGGCGGAGTTCGTCGCTGCTGTGTTGACCGAGGCCACCGGCGTTAAACGTGCTGCCGGCGTAAGCGGTGAGACCGGGTTGGTTTTTGGGCTCGGTCAATTGGCCGTCGCCGATGCGAACATTGACGCGGATACGGCTGGCTTCGAAGTCGGTGGGCTTGAGGTTGAGGCGAACGCCGTTGGCGAACGTGACCAAAGTGATGCCGAGGTCGGCTACGGTTTGGCGGGAGGCGACCGTGCCTGGCGCGCCGAAATCGGTGTAGGCCCAAGCTGTATCAGTCTCGACGGCGGGAGCGGCGACCGCGATGGCGGCCGATTGGGCGTAAGCGGCGGTCAGTTGGGCGGTGGCTTCGGCGGCGGGGATTTGGGCGTTGCCGGTGACGGAGACGTAGCGACCGGTATCGGGCCACGCCGCGCGGAGGCCCGCGAGACAGTCGGCGGGGG
>CAJAFD010000154.1 GCA_903938935.1 uncultured Opitutia bacterium | reverse complement strand
ATCCCGCCGCGATCGGCGGACTGGGCCACTCGTCGGGCGCCACCCTGACGACGTTTCTCGCCGTGGCTGACGACGTCGCCGACGCCAAAGCCGCCGATCCCGTCAACCGCCAGTCGAGCCGCATCCAAGCCGCCGTCGCCATTTCAGGCCTGCACGATTTGCTCGCCTACCGCGAAGAACGCCCGGCGTTCGCGGGCATGTTATCCACGTTGACCGGTCGTACGATCATGTTTGAAACGCCGGATCACCCGATTTTCGCCGCCTACCGCGAAGCCTCGACGATCCACCACGTCACCAAAGACGACGCCCCCATGTTGATCTATCACGGCGACGCCGATGAGCTCGTGGACGTTCGTCAAGCGCAGGCGCTCGATCGCGCGCTCAAACGAGCTGGCGTCCCGCACGAGCTGATCATTTTACCCGGCGCAGATCATGGCCAACTCAAACAACCCATGCAGCCCACGCCGGTCGATCATGCCGCCACGTGGTTACTCCAACAGTTAAAGAAAACTTTATCCCGCTAAACCGCGGCGCACGCAATCCACGCCGGTGTGACGCGCACAAAAAAAACGCCAGCCCCCCACGGGCCGGCGTTTTTTGCTAGTTACAGGTGACTGCTCAGAACGCGTAGCTTGCGCCAACGGCGAAGAGCCAAGGATCGAGACGAGCCTCCGTAAGTTGAGTCGCGCCGGCGGAAACATCCGAACGCAGCGCCACGCGTTTCACGTCGAAATTCATGCTCCAACGTTCATCGACTTTGACGTCCACGCCCGCCTGGCCGGCGAGACCGACGCTGTAATTTTCCAAACTCAGCGGCACGCCCGCGACCGAAAGATCGCCGCCCCATATCAGCGTGAAATTCACGCCCGCACCGACGTAAGGCCGGATCGCCCCGCCGGGATTCGCGCGATATTTACCAAGCAAGGTCGGCGGCAGATGTTTAAACGAACCGAGCTTGCCGACCCCAGCGAGCGACACGTCCTGCGTCTGCGGAATCGTGAGTACGAGCTCCGCCGACCACGTGTCATTAAACGCATAGTCTACATCCAACTCGGGGATAAACTTGTCGTTCACCTTCACCGCATTCTCGGCGAAATTAATACCCAGCGCCGAAAACGCCGAAGATTTATCGACTATTTCAAGATAGGTGGCCCGCAGACGAGCGGACCACGGACTAGCAGCCTGAAGGGCCGCGATGGAAAGCAACAGGGCTGCTGCGTGAATAAATCGAGTGCTGCGCGTGTTCATAGGTATTGATGAGTGTTGGTGATGGTAATGGTGATGCTTGGCCGGAGAACTATCCTCCCGTTACGCTCATCAACTTACTTGAAATCCTAGCGGCGCGCTGAGCATCGGTTGGCGGATACTGCGCATGAATTAATTTCAAAATCTCCCGTCCTCCGGTGCGGGAATTCCGCTTGCCGCTCTGCGTGTCGACTGACGCCCTAGTTCACCGATTTCTTGCCACCACCATCTCAAGCCATGTCCCGCAATCCCTACGCCGACGATATCATCATCTCCTGGGTCGAACTACACCGCGACGCTCGCTACCTCTCCGAAATGCTCCACGCCATCGGCACGTGGAAAGGCATCATCGCCATCACTCGCGGCGGTCTCGTGCCTGCCGCCCTCGTCGCGCGCGAACTTGAGATCCGCCTCATCGATACCATCTGCGTCACCAGTTACGACGCCGGCGAAAACAACACCGCCGCCCAAGTCCAAGGCGCGGTCAATATCCTCAAAGGCGTCCCCGGCGACGGCGATGGTTATCTCCTCATCGACGATCTCGTCGACACCGGCAAGACCGCCCGCGTCGTTCGCCAACTCCTCCCCAAAGCCTACTTCGCGACGCTCTACGCCAAGCCCTCCGGCCGCCCCATCGTCGACACGTGCGTGAAAGAATTTAAGCAAAACAAGTGGATCCACTTCCCGTGGGACATCGAATACAAGTTCGCCACGCCCATCAAACACGGTGGCCGCGCCACCGGCGCCGACACCTGAGCTTCGCCTCTTCGAGACTACAACGCGCGCAGGGAAACCCACGCGCGTTTTTTATTTTCTAGGCCCCCAACTTACAGCCCAATCAAGCCGCCACATACGGCTCCACCGGCCGGAATTGAGGCAAGGCACACGCCGCATCACGCCCCGCGCGATCCGCGAAAAGATAAACCGCGTAGCCGCCAAACCCGCCGCCGCAATATTTCCATGCCAACGGCCGGCACGCCGCGAGCGCCGCCTGCGCGGGCGCAGCCGGATCACCCGGCAACGGCTCCATCTGCTCAGCGCGCTGCACCGCGTACGATTGCCGCACCGCATCCGCCAAGCCGGCAAAGCTCGCCGCCCACACCGCGTCGCGCGCCGTGCGACCCGCGCGCTCGATTGCGTCGTAGTTGCGCTCCTGATTCACGACGCCGGGCGTGCTGTGCTGCTTGCCCGACCAATAAAGCGCCATGCGCCCGCGCAACAACTCGCCATCGCTCTTCAACTCCAGATCCGGCCGTTGCCCGCTGCGCCACACGCATAAACCCGTCTCGTTAATCACCGCGGGATCTTGCCAACCCACACCGAGATCGAGCTCGGAGTTCACGCCATCCTTGCCGTTGATCAGCGCCCAAGCGCCGCTGCCGCCTAGGCCGGCGTTTTGGTGATAAGGCCATTCGCGCAACGACACCGTCGGCGAGATCGCGCAGTTCACAATAAATCCGCCCGCCCGCGCGAACCGTGGCACATCGAGCCAACCGCCCGCAAAATCCACGCGCAACGGCGCCACTTGGGGCGCCCGGATCCAGCGCACAATTTCACTCGTCGAGATCGGCGCGAAGTCCGGCGGCGTCTTCGCCATCACCACATATTTAGCGCCCACTTCGTTGCACAGCGCCTTTTTTAAAGGCGCCCATTTGTCGTCCTCCGTCACCGCCAAAATATCCGGTCGCAGCCGCAGGAAATGCTCTCGAAAATCAATTCCTTCCTCCAAGCCAGTGCCGATTACGACCTCATCGACGGGCCGCAGCGCCGCGATCAACGCCCGCTTGTGTTCATCCGGCAACGAGCTCTTGCGGCTCTTGTGAAACCACAACACTTCGGCCGAAGCGAAACACACCGTGAGGTGATCACCCAGCGCGCGCGCTTCGCGGAAAAATTGGACGTGGCCGGCGTGGACGATGTCGTAGCAGCCGGAGACAAAAACTCGAACCATGCGCCGTTATGGCGTTCGCGCCTTGCCCCGCGCGAGAAAATTTATCCGCCTGTTTCACAACCCATGCACTTCAGCGACTGGCAATCCCTCGCCCCCGCCCCCGCCGCCCGCGAATTCCTCCGCCGCGCCACCACGTTGCTATCGCCCGCCCAACAGCGCGCCGTCTTCGCGCAACTCCCCACGGAAGCCGAACTCATCGCGCACTTCGCCACCGCCCCCGCCGGTGCCCCGCTCGCCGGCGTGCCTTACCTCGCCAAGGATCTTTTCGACGTCGCCGGTTTTCCCACGTTCGCCGGCTCGACGTTTCTCCCCGAGGTTCGCCCCGATCCTACGACGGATTCCGCCTTCATCCGCGCCGTGAACGCCGCCGGGGGGGTCCTCGCCGGCAAAACCCACCTCCACGAATTCGCCTACGGCATCACCGGGGAAAACCCTCACTACGGCGACGTCGAACACCCGCGTTTCTCCGACCGCACCACCGGCGGCTCCAGCAGTGGTTCCGCCGCCGCCGTCGCGGCTGGCGTTGTTCCTTTCGCGCTCGGCACCGATACGGGCGGCTCCATTCGCGTTCCCGCTGCTTTTTGCGGCCTCTATGGTTTCCGCGGCGCTCCTCGCCAACCGTGGATCGTTGACGCCTTTCCACTGGCCCCGAGCTTCGACACCGCCGGCTGGTTCACCACGACCGCGGCTGACATGCGCACCGCCCTCGGCGCCCTCATCGGCCTCGGCACCAGCAACCGCACCCCGCGCGGCTGTTACCTCGAAATTCCCGGGCTATCCGCGGAAGTTGCTGCCGCCTGCCGCGCCGCCGCCGCTCGACTTGCGCCACCGGCCGACACCGCCACGCGCACCGAACTTCTCCGCCGCTTCGCCGGCGCCCTCGACGCTTACAACATCATCGTCGCCCTCGAAGCCTCCGCCGTCCACGCCGCTTGGTCCGCTGAATATAAAGACCGCTACGATCCGACCGTCTGGGCCCGCCTTAATCGCGTTCATGAATTCACTCCCGCCCAAGTCGCCTCGGCCGATGCGATGCTGACCGCCGTGCGCCTCGCGTGGACGAGTTACTTTCTCACCTTCGATTTTCTGATTCTGCCCGCCGTGCACCGCCCCGCGCTGACGAAAGCCGAATGCACCCTTCCTCAACGCAGCCGGCTACTCGCGCTCACCGCGCCCGCCTCGCTCGGCGGCCTGCCCGTGCTCACCCTACCCTTCCCATTAGACAACGGCCTGAGCGCCGGTTTGCAGATCATCGTAAACAACCCCCAAAGCCCCGTCCTACCCTGGGCGCTCCAGTCTTTCTGAACATCGCACTGCTTAACCCTGCGATGATTTCCGAAAGCTAAAAACCACAAAGCCAAAAAAAGTGTCACCTAATGGGTGACAGTTTTTAAATGCAACAAATCAAGTGTCACCCAATAGGTGACACTTTTGGGCGCTAAATTTGCCTCCCAAAACTGAGAGATTCGACAGCTCAAGCTGGCTTTCTTTCCAGCTTCCTATCTCGTCCCACTTGTGTCGTTCGCCGTCACCGCCAAATCTTCCGTCAGTGCCTCGCCGGCTGTCGAATTTCGCTCGGTCGAAAAACGCTACGGTCAGGGCCCGATCATTCTCGACGCCTTCAGTCTTTCGGCGGCGCACGGAGATTTCATCGCGCTCATCGGGCCGAGCGGCTGCGGCAAATCGACCCTGCTCAAACTCGTGGCTGGCCTGAGTCCGGTCTCCCGCGGCGAGCTGATTTTTTCAAAGTCCAGCGCAACCACGCGTCTCGCCAACGCGACCGGTTCTTCCTCCGCTTCAGCCCGCGACGACCTCGCGTACGTGTTTCAAGAACCGACGTTACTACCTTGGCTCACCGTCGCCCAAAACGTCGCGCTGCCACTAGATCTGCGCGCCGTGCCATCAGCCCAGCGCACCGCGCTCGTCCGCGATGCGCTCGCGCTGGTCGGCCTCACGCCGCGCGCGGACTATTACCCACGCCAACTCTCCGGCGGCCAAAAAATGCGGGTCTCCATCGCCCGCGCCCTCGTTCTCTCGCCGCAAATTCTGTTGCTCGATGAACCTTTCGGCGCCCTCGACGAAATGACGCGTGATCACCTCAACGAAGAACTTCTCGCGATCCGCGAACGTCTCCGTTGGACCGCTTTCTTCGTCACCCATTCGGTCGCCGAGGCCGTCTTCCTCGCGAATCGCATTATTATCATGTCCGCCAATCCCGGACGGCTTCACCGTGAGATTCGCGTCGACCTACCCTACCCACGGACGCCCGCCACCCGCCGCGATCCCGCGTACCACCGTCTCGTTGACGAAGTTTCACAACTGCTCCGCTCGATTGAGGACCCCGCCACCGTCTAGCCCGCACTGTAAAGCCATGCCTCGCCCAAAGCTCCTGTCTGTTTTTCTCCCCGCGCTGGCCGGCGCGTTGTTCATCGCGATCTGGCATTTCGTTCGTGTTTCGCTCTCTGAAGATTTCCGTTTCCTGCTCCCCGCGCCCACCGAAGTTATCACGGCGTTCCGTGAGCACGGCGATGAGCTCTGGCGCGCTACGCTCAACACCACCGCCGGCGCCACCCTCGGTTTCCTTGCCGCGGTCGCCGTGAGCTTCACGCTCTCGCTACTGCTCTCTCTTTCGCCGCTCGTGCGGGTGACGTTTTATCCTTACCTGATGTTATTGCAGATGACGCCGATCATCGTGTTTGCGCCGATTCTCGTTCTCTGGGTCGGTCCCGGCCTTAAGAGCGTCACGATCATCACGTTTCTGATTTGTTTTTTTCCCCTAGCCGTGAACACCACGCAAGGTCTCGTCTCCACCGATCGCAACCTCGTTGAACTCTTCCGCCTCTACCGCGCCACCAAATTCCAAGAAATATTGCGCCTCCGGATTCCCGCGGCACTTCCGTTTTTTTTCACCGGTCTGCGCATCGCTGCTACGCTTGCACCGATTGGCGCGTTGGTTGGCGATTACACCGCCGGCAGCTCTGCCGGTGATGGCGGCGGGCTTGGTTTCCAGACGATCATTTACAGTAGCCAAGCCAAATACCCCGCGCTCTTCGCCACGGCCGCGGCCTGTTGTGCGCTCGGCTTCATCTTCGTCGCCGGCGTGCTCTCGCTCAGCTGGTTGACGCTCCATCAATGGCACGATTCTTACGAACGCGCCGATATCTGATCCTCTTAACTTTCATCCTCACTGCCGTCATGCGTATAGCCCTCATATTTGGCGCCCTCGTCGCATTTTCCAACGCAGCGCGCTCCGCTGATGCCACCGGCCAAGCAGCCACCCCATTTAAACTCACCGTCCAACTCGACTGGGTCGCCGAACCCGAACACGGTGGCATCTATCAAGCCGCCGCGCGCGGTTTCTTCGCCGCCGAAGGCCTCGACGTCACCATCGTCCCCGGCGGACCCAACGCCTTCGTCGTCCAAAAAATCGCCACCGGCCAAGCCCAAATCGGCCAAGGCGATAGCACCGACATCCTGCAAAAAATCGCCACCGGCCTGCCCGTGCTCTCCGTGGCCGCCGTCTTCCAAGACGATCCCTCTGGCCTGCTCGTGAGCGCCGCCAGCAACGTCCGCCGCTTCGAAGACCTCCAGGGCAAAACCATCATCGCCCGCCCGGATTGGACTTTTCTCAAGTATCTGGAAAAAAAACTACGGTATCACCGTCAACGTCGTCCCCCAAAACTTTTCTGTCGCCGCTTTTCTCGGCACAAACGACGCCATTCAACAAGGCTACTTCATCGCCGAACCGTACCACATCGTGAAAGCCGGTGGCGCCAAACCCCGCTTCCTTTCCACCTGGGACGCCGGCTTCCGCGCCTACGCGGTGCTTTTCACTAATCGTAAATTCGCCCGCGAACACCCCGCCGAACTCCGCGCCTTCATGCGCGCCTACATCAAGGGCTGGAATGATTACCTCACCGGCGATCCCGCGCCCGCACACGCGGCGATGAAAAAAACCAATTCCGCCCTCACCGAGGAATTCGCCCTCGCCTCGCGCCAACTCATCCTCGACGAAAAACTCGTCACCGGCCGCGAGGCCGACGGCGGTCCCGCCAACACGGGCCAACTCTCGCCCGCGCGCTTCGCCACCCAAATCGCGCAACTCGAAGAGATCGGCGTCTTGCCCAAAAATAAAGTCAGCGTCGAACAAGCGATGACCACCGACTTCCTGCCGGCGCGCTAAGCGACATCGCTCGCGCTCCGCTTAAGAGGGGGACGAAATTCAAGGTTTCCTTAGCGCCCGATATTTCGTCCTATTCCGCTCGTACCCCAACCATGCTCGCCCGCCTCCGCGTTTTTTTCCGTTTTCAAGAAAGCGGCCTGCTGCTCGTGATCCTCGCGCTGGGAGTGCTGCTCACCCTCTTTGCCGGTAAGGTTCGCACGCCGGT
>CAJAFD010000153.1 GCA_903938935.1 uncultured Opitutia bacterium | reverse complement strand
GCCTTCGACGCCCGCGGTGAGATCTACACCGCCGACTCTCACTCAAAGCCTGTCTACCTCCTCGTCCCCGGCGGCTTCTACGAGGGCATCAGCAAAGAACACGACGGCCTCGGCTTCGCCCCCACGATCACCACCGACGACCACGGCTCGAGCGCGATCGCCGGCATCGCTCATTACTCCGCCAAAAACTTCCCACCCGAATTCCAAAACAATCTCTTCAACGGCAACCCCGTCACCCGCCGCATCAACCGCGACCGCCTCGACTGGCGCGGCGCTTCTCCCGCCGCCGCCCGCCAACCCGATTTCCTCTCCAGCGACGACCCCGCCTGTCGCCCCATCCAAGTCAAACTCGGCCCCGACGGTGCCCTCTGGATCGCCGATTTCTACAACCCCATCATCGGCCACTACGAGATTCCCCTCACTCATCCATCCCGCGACCACGGTCACGGCCGCATCTGGCGCATCGTCTGGCGCGGGCTCGACGGCTCCGCTCCTCAAACAACCTTGCCGAATCTCGCCGCCCTGGCCACCGCCGCGCTCGTCCCTCATCTCTCATCATCCAACAACGTCGTGCGCTCCCTCGCCGTCAGCGAACTTCTCGCCCGCCCCGACGCCCTCACCACCGCGCCCGCCCTGCTCACGGCCGCCTCAAGCCTCGTCGCCGGGTCCGATCCCGCCGCCGACGAAACCGCCGCCCTCCCACTCTTGCTCACACTCGAGCGTCTCGGTCGCACGGATGCCGACTTGCTGCGCCGCGCCCTGTCGCGCCCCGCCAGCGACGTCGCCCTCGCCGCCCTCCGTGTACTCGCCACCCGCGACACGCTCCCCGCCAATGCCGAGACTCTCCTCGCGCCGCTGCTCGCGCCTGATCTTTCGACCTCGCATCTCACGTGGCGCGTCATCGCCCAACTCTTCGCCCGCGATCCTCAGCCTTGGACCGCTCCCGCCGTCCTCGCCCTCCAAGCCCGCACCACCGAGTCCGACCCACAACTCATCTACGCCCTGCGCCTCGCCCTCAAAGCCCGCCTCGCCCTCGCTCCACTCGACGAGCTCAACCGTCTCGCCGCCACGCCCGCCGACTCCGACCGCCTCGCCGATGTCGCCCTCGCCGTGCCCACGCCCGCCGTCGCTGAGTTCCTGCTCGCCCACCTCGAGCGCACCCATTTCACCTCGCCCCGCGCCGGTGAATTCGCCCGCCACGCCGTGCAACACCTCCCTGCCGATCGTCTCGCCACCATCGAGCCCGTGATGCGCTCGCTCACCACCGCCCCCGTCGCCCAACAACTCGCCTTTGCCGAAGGTCTCGCCGCCGCCGCACGCCAGCCCGACCGCACCTTGCCACCCGCCGTCACCACGTGGATGCAGCGCACGCTCGTTACGACCCTCGGGCTTGCCGATCAGATCCTCGCCCGCCGCGCCGCCGATGCCCTGCGCGACCTCGACTTCCCCGCCAAAAATCCCCCGCTGCGCGCCGTACTCCTCAACGTCAAAGCCGCCCACACGACCCGCACCTCCGCCCTGCGCGCCCTCAAGGTTGACGTCGATTGCGTGCCCGCCCTCGTGACGACGTTAAACCTCCTCAGCAATCCCGTAGGCCTGCGCCGCGTCGCCGCCGATCAACTTGCCCTCCCCGCCGCCGGTCCGCTGGGTATCGCCGCCCTCGCCGCCGCCCTCCCCACCGCACAAAACGAACTCGCCCTCGGTCTCGCCATGGGCCTCGCCCGCACCGATGCCGGCGCCACCACCCTCGTCGAGGTCGTCACGGCCGGCCGCGCCCCTGCCGCCTTGCTCCGTCATCGCTACGTCGCCGATGCCCTTGCCCAGCGCCCCTTCACCGTCCGCGAGCGCGCCGCCGCCCTCGTCAAAAACCTCCCTTCCGAAGACGCCCGCCTCGACGCCCTCATCTTTGCCCGCACCGCCGCGATCACTACGGCCAAGCCTGATGTCGCCCACGGTGCCGCCGTCTTCGCCCAAAACTGCGCCGCCTGTCACCGCTTCAAAAACACCGGCGGCAACCTCGGCCCCTCGCTCGACGGCATCGGCTCGCGC
Organism: uncultured Opitutia bacterium; assembly: GCA_903938935.1. Taxonomy (GTDB): domain Bacteria; phylum Verrucomicrobiota; class Verrucomicrobiia; order Opitutales; family Opitutaceae; genus Tous-C4FEB. The sequence goes on along the minus strand of CAJAFD010000153.1, from coordinate 356 downwards.
AGCATCCAACGCGTGATCGAAGACATCCTCGACCCCAGCCGCAACGTCGACCCCAACTTCCGCCTCACCACCGTGACGTTGAAAAACGGCGACACGCGCTCCGGCCTCAACCTCCGCACCGAAGGCGCGACGACACTCCTGCGCGACCCTGCGACGAATGAGGACATTGCCATCGTCACCGCCGACATCCAAGCCACCGCTGCCTCCCCGATCTCCCCGATGCCCGCCACCTTCGACACCGTCCTCAGCGAAGCCGATTTCTTCGACGTCATCACTTATCTACGGAGCTCCTGAGCCTCGCTCCCGCGCAATCCTAGGCAGGCCGCGAACGCGGAGCGCGCCTAGGTAAACTCGTT
>CAJAFD010000152.1 GCA_903938935.1 uncultured Opitutia bacterium | reverse complement strand
CTCCAGGCCATCACTCCCAATGCCGACGAATTTCAAAAATCAAATCAATTCATCCTTGATACTGTAGATAAATATAATATTCCCATTCAATCCGCTCGCGATGACGTCCGCGCTTATTTCGCCAATCACAAAGCTCGCCTCATCCGCACTTCCAACAAGTGGCACAAGACCCTCAAGGCTTGGCGTGCGGCTAATCCGGAAAAATCTGCGCTCCTCGACTCGGCCTCGGTGGCTCCGAGCGCGGCGCACCTGCTGGAGAAAACCCCGCTCTTCGCCTCCGACGTCAAACTCGGTGGCACACGCGCGGCCGGCCGCGACGTTCTCCAACCGATCGCGACCGAACTCCCGTTGCTGATCGGTGGTAGCGCCGATCTCTACGGCTCGACGCTCAATCTCATCAACGGCACGCCTGACTTCGATCCCGCCAACCGTGGTGGACGCAATATCCGCTTCGGCATCCGCGAACACGGCATGGCGGCGATCGCCAACGGCGTCGCTTACGACGGAATTTTCCGCCCCAGCATCGCGACCTTTTTGGTGTTCGCCGATTACTCGCGTCCGTCGATGCGTATCGCTGCGCTGGCGAAATTGCCGGTGCTTTATATCTACACGCATGACTCCATCGGCGTGGGCGAAGACGGCCCGACGCATCAACCGGTCGAGACGATTTCCTCGCTGCGCTTGATTCCTAATCTCGACGTGATCCGCCCCGGCGATCCCGAAGAAACGGCCGGCGCTTACGCCGCCGCCCTCGAGCGCATGGACGGGCCGACATTGATCGCGCTGTCGCGCCAAGCCGTGCCCGTGTTGAACGATATTCCGCCGCACATCCGGCGCGCCGGCGTTTTGAAGGGCGGCTACGTCGCTCTCCAAGAAACCGCGCCGCTCACGCACATCCTGTTGTCCACGGGCAGCGAGCTGCATCTCGCGTTGGCCGCCGCCAAGGAATTGGGCGCCGGTACACGCGTGGTTTCGATGCCGTGCTGCGAACGCTTTGACCGCCAATCGGCGGAATATCGCGACAGCATTTTGCCGCCCTCGTGTCGCGCGCGTGTGGCGGTCGAAGCCGGCGTCAGCGGTCTCTGGCGCAAATACGTCGGTCTTGATGGCAAGGTCGTCGGTATTGATCGCTTCGGCATCAGTGCGCCCGCGCCGCAAGTTTACGCGGAATTGGGGATCACGGCGGCCGCGGTGGTCGCCGCCGCGCGCGGTTTGTAAACTCAACGACGTCCGAATTCTCGAAGCCCGCCTCTATTGGGGCGGGCTTTTTTCTTCTTTGTGCGGTCGCGCGATACGTCGCGTCCCTCGTGCTAGGGGAGTCCTTTTGGTTGGTTTAATATTTTCATATCGAAACGTTTGCTTTTTTAGTTAGCCGCCTAACTATCTGCTTCCTGACTATTTCCTGACGACTTCAGCCATGCCCCTTCTCCTCCTCAAAGATCTGCCGCGCTACGAGTGTTTGCTCGAAGGCGCGAAGGTATTTCCGGAGTTGGATCCCTCGGCTTGTGAGGCGTATCTCCATTTGTTGCGTGCGGGTGACGAGGTGTTTTCCGTGACCGAGCGGAATTTGGCGGAGCACACGATTTCTCAGGGGCGTTTTAGCGTGCTGATGTTGCTGTGGAATTCCACGCAGCGACGCACGAGCGCAGGTGAGGCCGTCGAGCCCTGTCGCCCGGCGGGCCCGCGGACGCCGGCCGAGTTGGCGGATGCAGCTGGGGTGACGCGGGCAACGATGACCGGATTGATCGACACGTTGGAACGCGACGGTTTGGTGCGACGCGAGCCCGATCCCGATGATCGCCGCATGATGTCGGTGCGGTTGACCCCGAAGGCCGAGGATTTTGTGGCGGCGTTGTTGCCGGCGCATTTTCGGATTATGGCGCGCTTGATGGCCCCGCTCTCAGAAACAGAGCGCAAGACGCTCGTCTCGTTGCTGACGAAAATTTTGCAATCGGCCAGCGAGCTGACCTCGACGCCTCCGGCGCTGTCAGCGAAATCGTGAACTTTACTCTTAAAATTATTTTTTAACCCTCCTTCTATGTTCAAGAAATTCCTCATCGCATTCGCCGGTTTTGCCGTCGTCGTCGTCGTGCTTGGCGTGGTCAAAGTTGCCCAAATCAAGGAAATGTCCTCGATTTCGCACGCGCAGCCACCGAGCGCGATCACGACCTACGAAGCCAAAGCGGTCGCCTGGCAACCCGTGTTGAACGCCATCGGCACGCTTGCGCCCGTGCAGGGACTCACCGTTTCAGCCGATGCGGATGGCGTGATCTCCAAGATCGCCGTGGAAAACGGCGCCACCGTCAAAAGCGGCGACATCCTCTTCGAGCTGGATACCAGCGTCGAAGTGGCTCAACTCACCTCTAGTGAAGCGCGGGCGACTCTCGCTAAATTGCAACTTGAACGGGCCACCGAGCTCTCGGCCAAAAATAGCATCAGCAAAGCCGAACTCGATGCCGCCACCGCTCAACTCGATCAGATCACGGCCGATGTCGCGGCTCTTCGCGCTACGATCCAGCGCAAGCAAGTTCGCGCGCCTTTCGACGGTCGCCTCGGCATTCGGCTGGTAAACGTCGGTCAGTTCGTGGCGCGCGGTCGAGCGTTGGTGCCGTTGCAGAAACTCGACCCCATTTATGTGAATTTCAATGTCCCGCAGCGTCACCTCTCCGAGCTCAACGTCGGTCAAAACGTGGCGTTAACCGTCGATGCCTATGCGACGCCGTTTCCTGGCGCCATCGCCGCGATTAACTCCGAAGTCGACGCCAGCACGCGGAACATTTCGGTGCAGGCGCTGATCGCCAATCCGCAGGAAAAATTGCGCGCCGGTATGTTTGCCCAAGTGGCCATCGAGCTGCCCATGGGCGCGCCCCAAGTGGTGTTGCCCGCGACCGCGATCGCCTATGCACCTTACGGCAATTCCGTTTTTATCGTCGAGCAGATGAAAGACGCCGCTGGTAAAGACTATCTCGGCGTGCGTCAGCAGATCGTGCGACTCGGCGCCACGCGGGGTGACCTTGTCGCCATCACCGACGGCGTGAAACCGGGCGAAGTCGTTGCCACGGCCGGTATTTTTAAATTACGTAACGGAGCGGCGGTGCAGATCAATAATGCCGCCCTGCCTTCCTCCAGCTCATCGCCTAAGCCCAACAATACCTGATCGCGCCAACGTCGCCGAGGGCTCTCGCCATGATAAATAAAAGTTTTACCGACCTGTTCATCCGCAAGCCCGTCATCGCGCTCGTGGTGAACATCGTCATTCTGGTGGTCGGCTTGGTGGCCTACACCAAACTCAACACGCGTCAGTATCCGCGCAGTGATAGTGCCGTCGTGAACGTCACGACCATCTATTTCGGGGCTAGCGCGGATACCGTGCGAGGCTATATTACCACGCAGCTGGAACGCGTTATCTCCAGTGCTGACGGCATCGATTATATCGAATCCACCAGCGGCGCCGGCATCAGCACGATCAAGGTGTATCTGCGTCTCAACTACGACACCAATGCCGCGCTCGCTCAAATCAGCTCCAAGATCGATCAGGTGCGTAATGAACTGCCGCCGGAATCCGAGACACCGACGATCAACGTCGAGACTTCCGACAGCCAGTTCGCTTCCGCCTATCTGAGTTTTTACTCCGACACCCTCGATCAAAATCAGATCACCGATTACCTGAATCGCATGGTGCAGCCGCGACTTTCCTCTGTGAAAGGCGTGCAACGCGCCGATGTGCTCGGGGGACGCGTATTTGCGATGCGAATCTGGCTGAAGCCGGATCAACTCGCCGCTCGCGGCATCAGTCCTGCCGAGGTGCGTCTCGCGCTCCAATCCAATAATGCCCTCGCGGCCGTCGGGGCTACGAAAGGCTCCATGCTCAGCGTGAGCCTGGTGGCCAACACGGATTTGAAGAGCGTGGACGAATTCAAAAAACTCGTCGTCGCCCAACGCAACGGCACCATCATTCGTCTTTCCGACGTCGCTGAGGTCGTGCTCGGAGCTGAAGATTATAACACTGAAGTGCGCTTCGGCGGACAGACGGCGACGTTTATGGGCATCTGGGTGCTCCCCACGGAAAGCACGGTCGAAGTCATTAAGCGCGTCCGAGCGACGATGCCCGAAATCGAGCGCGCCTTACCCGCCGGGCTAAAAGTTAAAATCGCCTACGACGCCACGAAATACATCGACGATGCGCTCACGGAAATTTTACGCACGTTGATCGAGACGCTCGTCATCGTGATGCTCGTAATTTTCCTCTTCATGGGCTCGTTGCGTTCGGTGCTGATTCCGATTGTGGCGATGCCGCTTTCGCTGGTCGGTGCGATGGTGCTCATGCTCGCCTTTGGGTTCACGATCAACCTGCTGACTCTCCTAGCGATCGTCCTCGCCGTCGGTATCGTGGTCGACGACGCCATCGTGGTGGTCGAAAATATCGAGCGCCATATCCGCGAAGGTAAAGTGCCGGTCGAGGCCGCCATTCTCGGTGCGCGCGAACTCGTGGGCCCGGTGATCTCGATGACGATTACGCTCTCAGCCGTTTATGCGCCCATTGCGTTTCAAGGCGGACTCACGGGTGCGTTGTTTCGCGAATTTGCGATGACTCTCGCCGGAGCGGTCGCGGTTTCTGGTTTTGTGGCGCTCACGCTTTCGCCGATGATGAGTGCTTACTTGCTCAAGGATCATGACCACGAAGAAGCCGGACTGAGCGGCCGGATTAATCGTATTTTCGACCGAGTGCGTGATCGTTATGAACGCATCATCGGCGCCAGTCTCGGTTGGGTGCCTGTGACTATCACGGGGGCGGTTTTACTCACGTTGCTACTCGTGCCGTTCTTCATGTTTGCGCAGCGCGAACTCGCGCCGAAAGAGGATCAAGGTGTGGTGTTTAGCATTCTTCAGCCTTCGCCCACCTCTACGATTGATCAGAACGTGATGTTCGCCGAGCAGGTGCAGAAAATGTTCACGAGCATTCCCGAGTACGAAAATTCCTTTCAACTCACTGGCTCAACCTTTGGTTTTTCAGGTGTGATTTTAAAGCCATGGTCCGAGCGTAAGCGTTCCTCCATTGAAATCCAAGAGGCGCTGCAAGGCCCGGCGGCAACGGTCGCGGGACTCAACGTCATCGTGACGACGCCGGAACCGTTGCCGTCGGGTGGTCAGTTCCCGATCGAGCTAGTGATTCGCTCGACGGCTGATCACCGCGAGATGATGGACTACGCAACCCAACTGGTGATTTACGCCAACACCGAGGCCAACGCGGCCGGTGGTGCGCCCACGTTTTACTTCGCCGATAGCGATTTGAAATTCGATCTGCCGCAGGTCGAAGTGCAGATCGACAAAGACAAAGTCGCTTCGATGGGCCTCAATCTTAGTGATGTGGCCCGCGATCTAGGTTCGATGCTGGGTGGCGGTTATGTTAACCGCTTCGTCAACGATGGCCGCAGTTATCGCGTCATTCCTCAGGTCGAGCGCGGTCAACGCCTCAACGCCGATCAACTCCTCGATTACCACGTGCGCGGACCGGGCGGACAATTGATCCCCTTGGCTTCCATCGCTTCGCTCAACTCAACGGTGCAGCCCCGCTCACTCAACCGCTTTCAGCAACTCAACTCCGTGAAAATCACGGGCGTCGGTCCGAGTATTGATTTGGCGTTGAAGAAACTCGAAGCAAAAGCCGCTGAGATTCTGCCGCCCGGTTACTCGATCGATTACGGTGGTCAGTCTCGGCAATTGCGCATGGAAGGAAACGCGCTTTGGAAGGCGGCGGTACTCGCAGTCGTCTTGATCTTTCTCGTATTGGCCGCGCAATTTAACAGTTTCCGCGATCCGTTCATCATCTTGCTCGGTTCTGTACCGCTCGCGTTGGTGGGAGCACTCGTGCCGATTTTTCTCTGGAAAACATCACTCAACATTTATTCGCAGATCGGGCTCATTACGTTGGTCGGCTTGATCGCTAAAAACGGGATCTTGATCGTAGAGTTCGCCAACACGCTCCAAGAAGAAGGCATCGCCAAACGTGATGCCATCCGGCGTGCGGCCGCGACGCGTCTCCGTCCGGTATTAATGACCTCAGCGGCCACTGTTTTTGGCCATGTCATGTTGATCTTTGTGACAGGTCCAGGTGCCGCCGCGCGCAATAGCATCGGCTGGGTGCTTGTGATTGGCATGGCTGTCGGCACTGTTTTCACCCTCTACGTTGTGCCCGCATTTTACATGCTCATCGCCCGTGATCAGACGAAGCTTCGCCAGCTTTCAGCTGCGTCGGTCACCGCTGCCTCGCTCACCCACTAATTTTATCTTGTTATGAAAACTTATCGTTTCTGCTCCTTTCTTTTTGCCGCTACCGCCTGCGCCTTAGCTCAATCGGCTGCGCCGCAGGTCCCAGACACGCTCGATTTGCCCACGGCGCTGCGCTTCGCGCTCGATAATAATTTCACCATTCGTCAGGCCCGCGAACGTATCAAACAGCAGGAGGGCGTGATCGTAGAAGTGAAGGCTCGCTCCATCCCCAACGTCTCCGCTAACGGCGCCTACCAACTCAACGAGAAGGATATTTCCCAGAGCCTGCCCTCCAGCGACCGCTATTGGTCCCTCAGTCTCACCGCGTCGCAAACGCTCTATTCCGGCGGCGGCGTGCGCGCCGCGATCAAAAGCTCCGAGCTCTCGCGTGAGGCGGCCCTGCTCGAGCTCAAAGGCATCGTTAACGAAGCTCTGCTTGATGTGCGTATCAAATTTTACGACATCCTGCTCGCGCGCGAAAAAATCAAAGTCCAAGAATCCAACGTCGAATTGCTGCGCCAACAGTTAAAAAACGTCACAGATCGTTTCGATGCGGGTACGGTCTCGGCCTTTGAAAAACTCCGTGCCGAGGTCGCCTTGGCTAACGCTCAAGTCCCTCTCATCAGCGCCCGCAATGCTTACCGGCTCGCCGCCGAAGCCCTGCGCCAAGCGCTCGGGTTCGCGACCATCTCGCAGGAAAGCTTGCGCAAACTTCCCGTCTTTGAAGGCACGCTCGAATTTGTGCCTGTTAACTACGAGTTGCAGTCCGCGCTCGATGCCGCCCGAGCTGGTCGGCCCGAGCTCGCTCGCCTCGCCAAGCTCGCCGACGCTCGCACGGAGTCCATCACCTCCGCCAAAGCCAATCGTCAGCCGAGCCTCTCGGCCGTCGGCGGCTGGCAATTGCGCAAAGGCGCAACGGATTCATTTGGCGATTCACGCGACGGCTGGCTGGTCGGCCTCCAATCGCAATGGAATATTTTTGACGGCGCTGCCACCAGCGGTCGTGTGGCCCAAGCCCGTTCCGCGCTCGAACAAGCGCGCCTGAATCTCGGCGAGACGAGCCTGCTCATCGACGTAGAAGTGCGTCGCGCGCTCTCGTCGTTACAAGAGGCCACCGAACTGGCCGACGCCTCGCAAAAAGTGGTGGCTCAAGCCGAAGAAAGCCTGCGTCTCGCTAACGCCCGTTACAGCGCAGGCACCGCCACCCAACTCGACGTCTTGCAATCCCAAGTTGATCTGACGACGGCCCGCACGAATCAAATTCAAGCCTACTACAGCTACAACATCGCCGTCGCCCGCGTGCGTAAAGCGATCGGGCAACCCGACGCGGTCGTCGTCAACTAAGCCGCTCGGCCCGAGCGCCCGTTGGTTTTCGGCTCTCACGGGCTGACGCTTACTTGGCGTGGGCGTCGAAGCCGTGTCGTCTCTTGCAACTCTACATCGAGTGTTGTGTCCTCTTAATCGCGTATGAAACCGGTTCGTATTTTACTACTTAGCATTGGGGTGTTGGTCACGGCACTGTCCGTGGTCGTGGGGCTCACGTTTAATTCAGGCGTGCAGACCTGGGCGGCCCGTAAGGCCATGGCTGCACAACCTGGATTGCGCGGTACGCTCGGCGCTTTTTCAGTCGGCCTCGAGCGCGTGGAGCTACAGTCGATGCGGATCGAGCAAAATGGCGCGGTTTTAACGCTGCCCTCGCTGATGGTTGATGTCCCTGTAATTGCAGCCGGTTTTTCTCAAAAAATCACCATTACAAAGTGCATCGCTCGTGGTTGGACGCTTGATTTGTCGAAAGCTTCGTTGCCGCCCGTAGCTGCATATCCTGTTCCCGTTGCGT
>CAJAFD010000151.1 GCA_903938935.1 uncultured Opitutia bacterium | reverse complement strand
CGGATCGCACCGCCGACGAAAAGCGGCGCCGACGAAGAAATCGGCAAATAAACGCCGACTGCAAACACCAGCGAAGGCACGCCACACAGCTCCAACGTGACCGCGATCATGACGCCGAGCAACACGAGCGCCCACGGCAATTTTTGGTCGAGGATGCCCTTGATAATATAAGAAACGAGCGTGGCTTTCGGCGCGTCGAATTTACGCACCGTCGAGCCATCGGGGCGTTCCGTGAACTGACCGTTGATGCCGGGATCGACGAGCCACACGGCCTTGCCCGCGTCGTTCACCAGATAGCGGCCGGCGGGGCCGCCGACGGTGTCGGTTTTTTGCCACACGTGATATGTCGCTGCATCATCGCGCGCCTGCGGGCCGTGGAGCGGCTCACGTTTTTCCAGTTTCGCCACATCGGTGATGAGACCCGCGGGAGCAACTTTAGCCGCGGGCACGTAGACCGTCGCGGTGTTGTTCAACGTCATCAAAATCGGGCCCAAGAAAATCGCCGAGCCCAACGCGCCGAGCAGAATCGCGATCTGCATCAGCTTCGGCGTGGCACCGAGCAGAAACCCGGTTTTCAAATCCTGCGACGTCGTGCCGCCGTTGGAAGAAGCGATACAAACGATCGCGCCCACGGACAACGCGGTCACGTAGTACGTGCCGCCCGTCCAGCCCACGAGGAGAAACACCAAACACGTGAGCAACAACGTCGCCACGGTCATGCCGGAAATGGGATTCGAAGTCGAACCGACTTCGCCCGTGATGCGCGACGACACCGTCACAAACAAAAACCCGAACGCCAAAATCATCAGCGCGCCGAGGAAGTTCATGTGCAAAGACGGCGCGAGCATGATGCCTGCGAGCAATAACACGCAGCCGACGCCGACAAATTTCATCGAGAGATCGCGGTCCGTGCGCAGATCACTGACCGCTTCGGCCTCGGCGCCCTCGCGCTTGAGCAAGCCGATGTCGTGGAGACCGCCCTTCACACCATGGAGAATCGTCGGCAACGCGCGAAACAGACTGATAATACCGCCCGCCGCCACGGCGCCCGCACCGATATAGAGCACGTAGGCGCTGCGAATCGCGTGCGGCGACATTTCCGAAATCAGCTGCGTCCCTGGCGCCAGCGGGGCGCTGAGGTGATCGCCGAAAAATTTGATCAAGGGAATCAGCACGAGATAAGCGAGCACGCCGCCCGCCATCGTGATCGAGGCCACGCGTGGCCCGATGATGTAACCAACGCCGAGCAACTCCGGCGAAATTTCCATACTCACGGAACCCGCTTTGAGCGGCGCGCCGAAGACTTTTTCGGGTGCGTCCTTCCAGCCTTTGAAGGCGATATTAAGCGTCTTGTAGAGCAGCCCGAGCCCGAAGCCCGTGAAGATAATTTTCGCGCCGGGGGATTGTCCGAGCCCCGCTGCCTTGGCGGCTTTCATCTCGGCTTGGGCGGAAGGCGAGGCGAGCGCGCGATCTTCGGCGTTGGCGCCGGCTTTGAGCACGGCGGCGCAGGCGGTGCCTTCGGGGTATTTCAACACGCCGTGTTCTTTGACGATCAACGCGCGACGCAGCGGGATCATCATAAGAATTCCAAGCAAGCCGCCGAGCACGGCGACCAACATGACGCGCGTGAGTTCGAGATCGAAACCGAGAATCAAAATCGCCGGCATCGTCACACCGACGCCAAACGCGATCGACTCACCCGCCGAGCCCGCCGTCTGCGTGATGTTGTTTTCCAGGATCGTCGAATCGCGCACGCCGAATTTCGACATCATGCGAAACAGCGCGAGCGAGATCACCGCGACGGGGATCGAGGCGCTCACGGTGATGCCTACTTTCAAAACGAGATAGAGCGACGAGGCGCCGAAGATCGTGCCAAGGATGACGCCGGTGATCACCGCGCGCGCCGTAAACTCGCGCATGACGACCGATGGCAGAATAAACGGTTCGTGCGACTTCGGGGCGGATTGGGATGCCATAGGGTAATGAGGTTGCGCCGACGATGGCGGAGTCTGCTTCACCCGCGAGCCGTTATTTGCGACTATGCACTGGCCACTCGCCTCGGACGCCAACTAAGTTTCGAGCACCTCTTTTTCATGAAATACTCCACGCACATCGAGAACCCTGATGTTGTTCTAGTCGGCAGCGGCATCATGTCCGCCAACCTCGCCACTCTGCTCAAACGCCTCGATCCGAAGCTTACGCTCCAAGTCTACGAAGTGACCGAGGATCTCGCCCAAGAAAGCTCCAACGGCTGGAACAACGCCGGTACCGGCCACGCCGGCATCTGCGAACTCAGTTACACGCCCAACCGCGAACCCGACGGCTCGGTCAACGTCAGCAACGCGATCAAAATTTTTGAGCAGTTCGAATGCTCCAAACAATTTTGGAGCTACGCCGTCGCCCAAGGCATGATCGATCAGCCCAAAGAGTTCATCAACCCGGTCCAACACCTCAGCTTTGTCCACGGGCAGGATCAGGTGGATTATCTCAAAGCCCGCCACGCAGGCCTCGCCTCGCACCACTTTTTCCGCGCGATGGAATACACGACCGATCGCGAGACCATCGGCCGCTGGGCTCCGTTGCTCACCGAGCAACGCGCCGAGGGGCCCATCGCCGCGACCAAAATGGACTCGGGCACCGACGTGAATTTCGGCAACATCGCCGGCAAACTCTTCGCTTGGCTCTCGCGCCAACCCGGTTGCGGCATCGCCAGCCACCACCGTGTCACCGATCTCAAAAAAACCACCGGCGGCTGGGACGTGATTATCCGTGATCTCGGCACCGGCGCCACGCGTCACAACCGCGCCAAGTTTGTCTTCGTCGGCGCCGGTGGCGGCAGCCTCCATCTCCTCCAAAAATCTGGCATCCCCGAAGCGCGCGGCCTCGGTGGTTTCCCCATCGGTGGCCAATGGCTCGTCTGTGAAAACCCCGCCATCGTCGCGCTCCACCAAGCCAAGGTCTACGGCCAAGCCCTCGACGCCGCGCCCACGATGGCCGTACCGCATCTCGATTCCCGCATCCTTGACGGCAAAAAAACGCTCCTCTTCGGCCCCTTCGCCGCGTGGACGACCAAGTTCCTTCATCGCAAAGGCAGCATCTGGGACCTCCCCGGCTCCGTCCGCCTCCACAATCTCACCACGCTGCTCAAAATCGGCGCGAGCAATCTCCCACTCGTGCGCTACCTCGTCCAACAAGGCACTCAAAGCATGGCCGACCGCATGGCGGTGCTTCACATTTTTTATCCCGCCGCGAAAGCCTCCGACTGGAAACTTATCGACGCCGGCATCCGCGTCCAAGCGATCAAGAAAACCGACGGCGAGGCCGGCATCGTCCACTACGGCACCGAGGTCATCACCGATTCCGAGCGCACGATCTCCGCGCTCCTTGGCGCCTCGCCCGGCGCCTCCGTGTGCGTCCACATTGTGCTCGAGGTGATTAAAAAATGTTTTCCCGATTTGGTTAATTCACCCGCTGGCCGCGCGCGCCTCAAAGAGATGATCCCGACCTTCGACGTGGACATCAAACTCCCGGAAAACGCCGCGTTCTTCCAGGCCCACAGCGACCAAGCTGAGAAAAACCTCCAGCTCGTCTAAACCTGCACGCTTTTCCGCCATGCCCACGCTCTACACCGCCGCCGTCGATTTCGGCGCCACTAGCGGCCGCGTCATCCTCGGCGCTTGGTCCAAAAATCGTCTCACGCTCAAAGAGGTTCACCGCTTCCCCAACACGTTCCGCACGCTCGCTGGCCACGATTATTGGGACGTCGGCACGCTCTGGCACGAAGCGCAGACCGGCCTGCGCAAAGCTGTCGCCGCCCTCCCCCGCGGCGCGAAAATCGCCTCCGTCGGCGTCGACGTCTGGGGCGTGGACTTCGCCCTCGTCAACGACGCCGGTCGCCTCGTCTTCCCGATTCACGCCTACCGCGACGCCCGCACCCAGCCCGGCCTCAAGCGCCTCGCCCACACCCGCGCCGCGCTCGAACGCATCTACGCCGCCACCGGTATTCCCAACGTCTTCTATAATTCCTCGCTCCAGCTCGAGGAAACCGTCGCCTCCTGTCCCGCGATCACCGATCTCGCGACGCGCTGCCTGTTTTTGCCCGATTATTTTAATTTTCTCCTTTCGGGCCGCATGGAAAACGAGTTCACCATCGCGAGCACCTCGCAGCTCATCGATGTGCATTCCACCGATTGGTCGCGCGCCGCGCTGAAACATTTTCGCCTGCCGCCGCAGTGGTTCACCAAGCCGATCCTCTCCGGCACCCGCCTCGGCCCAGTTAAAAATTTCCCCGAGCTCGCCGGCACGCAGGTCATCGCCGTCCCCGGCCACGACACCGCGGCCGCTTACGATGCCATGCCCGCCAACCCCGACGGCACCGATCTTTTCCTCAGCTCCGGCACGTGGTCGCTCGTCGGTTTCGAGAGTGATCGCCCGGTCCTCGGCGCCGACGCCCACGCCGCGCGCATCTCCAACGAACGCATCGGCGACGGCCGCTACCGCCCGCTCACCAACGTCATCGGCCTCTGGCTGCTCGAAGGCACCATGAAGGACTTCGCCTCGCGTCCCGCCGACGACCAAGCTTGGGCCGCGCTCATCACCGCCGCCGAAAAACTCCCCGCGCCCGCCGCGCTCCTCGACGTCACCGATCCCGCGTTCACCAACCCCAAGTCGATGAAAGCCGCCATCGACGCTCAACTCAAACGCCGCAAGTTGCCCGCTCCGAAAACCCTCGCCGCCTACACGCGCCTCATCTGCGACTCCCTCGGCCGCGGCCACGCCGACGCGATGCGCGCCTTCGAGAAAATGGCGGGCAAAAAATTCCGCCGCATTCTCATCGTCGGCGGCGGCTCCAAAAATCGTCTCCTCTGCCAAGCCACCGCCAACGCCGCCGGCATCCCGGTCGTGTCATTCGCCCTCGAAGGCACCGCCGTCGGCAACATCGCGAGCCAACTCATCGCGCTGCGCGCCGTGAAAGATCTTCCCACTTTCCGCCGCCTCCTCGGCGCGACGTTGGCGAAGAAAATTTACGCCCCGCGCTGATCTCTTCGCCAACGGGCCAACAAAAAACGCGAGCCCTACAGCTCGCGTTTTTTTCACTCGCGGCCTAACGCCGCCGCGGGTCACCAGATCGTGACCCGCTCTGCCGGCGTGCGGCGCATCGCTGCACCCTCGGGCACGCCGAAAGCGGCGGCGAATTCGTCGAGGTTGGTGAGCGGACCGTTCGCCCGGAATTCACCGGGTGAGTGCGTATCGGTCATGACGCGCACGCGGAGGTTTTCCGGGCGGATATTGTTTCGCCAGATCGTCGCCCAGCTGAGAAAGAACCGCTGCTCGGGCGTGAAGCCGTCGATGGGCGTACGTACTTGGTCGGCGAGCGCCCGTTGCAGCGCCGCGTAGGCCACCTTGACGCCGCCGAGGTCGGCGATGTTTTCGCCGAGCGTGAGCTCGCCGTTAACGTTGAGCCCGGGCAACGCCGAGTAGCCGGCAAATTGTTTCACCACGATCGCTGCGCGTTGCTTAAACTTAGCGGCGCTCTCCGGGGTCCACCAGTCGGTGAGATTACCCTGCGCATCGTATTGGCGGCCCTGGTCGTCAAAGCCGTGCGTGATCTCGTGGCCGATCACCGTGCCGATGCCGCCGTAGTTCACCGCATCGTCGGCCTTGGGGTCAAAAAAAGGCGGTTGCAAAATCCCCGCCGGGAACGCGATGCCGTTCACCGAGGGACTGAAGTAGGCGTTCACCGTCGGCGGGGTCATGCCCCACTCGGTCTTGTCGACCGCTTTGCCGATCTTCTGCAGATTGCGGCGGGCCTCAAACTCGGCGGCGCGGAACACGTTCAACACGTAAGGCCCGCGGTCGATGACCACGGCACTGTAGTCCTTCCATTTGTCGGGGTAACCCATCTTTACCGTGAAAGCATCCAGTTTCGCGAGCGCGCGGGTGCGCGTGGTCTCGTCCATCCAGTCGAGCGTTTCTAGCCGCGCGCGGAAAACGGCGCGCAAATCGGCGACGAGCTTGAGCACGCGGGCCTTGGCCTCGGGCGGAAAATACTCGGCGACGTAGAGCTGGCCGAGCGCTTCGCCGAGAGACGAGTCGGTCTGGGCCACGATGCGTTTCCAGCGCGGCTTGAGCACTTTCACGCCGTTGAGCGTCGTGCTGTAGAACGCGAAGTTCTCATTCACAAACGCCGAGCTGAGATGTGGCGCGGCGGCGCGCAGCAGGTGCCAGCGCAGGTAGTACTGCCAGTCGCCAACAGGCGTCGCGGTCAGCTCGGTAGCGAAAGCTTTGTAGAAATCGGGATGCGCGAGGTTGATCTCGGTGAACGTCGGCGCGTCCACCGCCTTGAAGAAGGCCGCCCAGTCGAGCTCGCCAGTGGTCTTCGCCAAGTCGGTCACCGGCATCTTGTGGTAGCTCGCGTAGGGGTTGCGCAGGAGAACCCGCTTCAGCGAGGCGGTGGCGAGCTTGGTCTCGAGCGTCAGCACGGCGTTCGCCGCCGCTTCGGCCACCGCTGGGGAATCGCCTAGCAGGCCAAACATCTTGGTCACGTGAGCGACGTAGGCCGTGCGGATGGTTTTCGATTTCTCGTCGTCGTGGAGATAGTAATCGCGGTCCGGCAAAGAGAGCCCGCCCTGCCGGAGCTGGGCGATCTCAAGGTTGCTGTTCTTCGCGTCGGCTCCGCTCGAGAAACCGAAGCCGGCCCGGACTCCAACCCGGTGCAGGCGCGCAATTTGGGCCATGACATCCGCTGGGGTCTTGACCGCGGCGATGTTGGTGAATTGGGTCGCAAGCGGCGACGCGCCGGCCGCCTCAATGGCGGCTTCGTCCATACCGGAGGCGTAAAAATCACCGACGATTTTCTCAATCGCGGCCGGCGTCTTGGCCACAACCACGCGCTCTAGGATTGTGCGCAAGTTCAGT
>CAJAFD010000150.1 GCA_903938935.1 uncultured Opitutia bacterium | reverse complement strand
GTTCCTGCCGGTTATCTCACGCGCGAAGCGTGGTTGGGCGAACATCAATTTTATGTGGATGAACGCGTGATCATCCCGCGCTCGTATTTTTTGGAAATTATCCCGGAGCAACTCGACGGTTGGTTGCCCGATCCAAAGAAAGTCACGCACGTCGTCGATGTGTGCACGGGCTCCGGCTGTCTCGCGATTTTGTTGGCGAAACATTTTCCGAAGGCGGCGGTGGACGCCGTGGATCTCTCGCCCGATGCGCTTGCGGTGGCGGCGATCAACGTGAAAGCGCACCGGCTCACGAAGCGCGTGACGCTCCACCGCAGCGACGTTTTCGACGCCGTGCCGGTGGTGAAGTACGACGTGATTTTGAGCAACCCGCCCTATGAACCGAGCGCGCATTGCGATGCCTTGCCGGCGGAGTTTAAGCAGGAGCCGCGGCTGGCGCTCGACGGCGGCCGCGACGGACTCGACATCATTCGCAAGCTCTTGCGCCAGGCGCGCACCCGGCTGCAACCCCACGGGATCGTGTTGATCGAAGTCGGCGGCTTGATGGCGGCGATGGATCGCGAGTTTGCGCCGCTCGAACCGCATTGGTTGCACACCGGCGATGGCAGCGACTGCGTCTGCGTGATCCATGCGGCGCGTTTGAAAACGTGGCGCGGTTGAGCGCGACGCCGCTTCGTAATCGGCGATTGTGTGGAATCAGCCCGCGGGTTGGCATGATGGGCGCTTTTCGGATTCATATCTAAAACTTCATGGATGCTCATTTAATGGAATTTCTCGGGATGCTCGTGCGATGGCTGCACGTGATCGCGGGCGTGGCGTGGATCGGTTCGTCGTTTTATTTTATCTGGCTGGATAACAGTTTGGAGGCGCCAGCACCTGGCTCAGAGAACGCGCAAAAAGGCGTCTCCGGCGAGTTGTGGGCGGTGCACGGCGGTGGTTTCTACAACCCGCAGAAATATGCGGTCGCACCGGCTGCGCTGCCGGAAAAATTACATTGGTTTAAATGGGAGGCTTACACGACGTGGCTCTCGGGCACGGCGTTGCTGGTGCTCGTGTATTGGCTGCACGCGCAAACGATGATGGTCGATGCGACGCGGGCGGATCTCACGGGCTGGCAGGCCGTCGGTATCGGTGCGGCGAGCATGGTGGTTTCCTGGTTTGTGTACGATGCGCTGTGTCGTTCGCCGCTCGGCCAGCGCGACGGTGCGCTGGGTGCGGTGGTGTTTTTATTGCTCGGCGGGTTGACGTGGACTCTGTGTCACTGGCTCGGCGGGCGCGCGGCCTATATCCATATCGGCACATCGATCGGCACGATTATGGCGGCGAACGTGTTTTTCATCATCATTCCTGGGCAAAAGAAAATGGTGGAAGCGATGCGCGTCGGGCAGTTGCCCAATCCGATCTACGGCAAGCGCGGCAAGCAGCGCAGCGTGCACAACAATTACTTCACGTTGCCGGTCATTTTTATCATGATCAGCAACCACTACGCGGCGACGTATGGGCACGCGCAGAATTGGGCCGTGCTAATTTTGATCTCGGCGGCGGCGGTTTCGATCCGGCACTTTTTTAACCGCAAACACAAAGGCGTCTACGCCTGGCAATTTCTCGGCGCGGGCGCCGTGATGTTGGGTTTTACCGCGTGGTGGACGGGGCCGTACGGGCCGCCTCCGCCGATGTCGGCGACTCCCGTGAGTTTTGCTCAAGTGCAGCCGATCATCGCGCAGCGCTGTACGACGTGTCACATGCCAACCCCGACGTTTCCCGGCATCACGCAGGCGCCCGCGGGCGTGATGTTAAATTCCTCGGCGAGTATCGCGCAGAATGCTGGCCGGATTTATCAACAGGTTGCCGTGACGCGCATCATGCCCCTCGGCAACGTGACGCAGATCACCGAGGAAGAACGCGCGATGATCGCGCGTTGGTTCCACGACGGCGCGCCGACGAACTAAGCGCGCGACCTCGATTTTATTTCTTAGCTTCGACTTTGCGGGTCGGCTGGCCTGCGTCGGCCCAGGCTTTGAAGCCGCCGGCATTGGCGACTTTTACACCTTGGGCGGCGAGGGCTTTGCCGACGATGCCGGCGCGCGTGCCAGAGCGGCAGTAGAGGATAATTTCTTTGCCGGCGTTTTTCTCGAGGAAAGGTTTCCAGTCTTTTTGCGCGCCATCGAAATCGCTCTTGGCGAGCAACGTAGCCGTAGTGACGACGCCCGTATCGGCCCACTCGGCGGGCTCGCGGCAATCGACGAGGACAGCTTTGCCTTCGGCCACGAGTTGCGCGGCGGCAGCGGGTGCGAGCTTAGGAACGTCGGCGGCAAAAACGAAACCAGCGGTGGCGATCAGAGTGGTGAGGAGGCGGGGAAATTTCATGCTAAAAAAACGTGAGGTGAAGTTGCGGAGGTAAACGTGGATCTGGCGTGCGGATAAATTAAGCGGTCGGTTTTTGCTGATTGGCCATGAAATAAAGCACAGGCACGGCCATGCGGCTGATGAGAAGTGAGGCGATTTCACCGGCCATGAGACTGATGGCGAGGCCTTGGAAAATCGGGTCGGCGAGGATGACACTCGCACCGATCACGACGGCGAGGGCGGTGAGCAGCATCGGACGGAAACGTACGGCGCCGGCCTCGACGACGGCGTCGCGGAGCGAGAG
>CAJAFD010000149.1 GCA_903938935.1 uncultured Opitutia bacterium | reverse complement strand
GCCACCACCGCGGGCGGCATCATCATCATGCCGAGCGACATCAAGATCGTCGAAACCAGCAGATCGATCACGAGAAACGGCAAGAAGAGGAAAAAGCCCATTTGAAAGGCGGTCTGCAATTCGCTGATCACAAAAGCAGGCACGATGACACGCAGCGGCAAATCTTGCACCTTAGTAGGCGGAAACCGTCCGAGCTTGAGGAAAAATTCGATGTCCCGCGTGCGCGTCTGCTTCAGCATGAAACCTTTAATCGGTTCACTGGCCGCTTCCAACGCAGACCCGGAAGCGAGCTTGCCCGACAAATAAGGCTGCAAGGCCTCGGTGTTCACCCGTTCAAACGTCGGACCCATCACAAACAAGGTGAGAAACAGCGCGAGTCCGGTAATAATCTGATTCGAAGGCGCATTGGGCAAACCTATGGCCGTGCGGAGAAATCCCAACACGACGACGATGCGCGTGAAACTGGTCATCAACATCACTAGCGTGGGCGCCAGTGACAGCAGCGTCATCACGACGACGATCTGCAAACCGACGCTGATCTCGCCGGGTTTTTCCGCGCCCTCCAGATTCACCGCCAATTTCCATGGAGCGGGCGTGGCCGCTGGCGTGCCATTGGCCGGAGCCGCGGGTGGCGTCTGGGCGCGCAGCAAGCCCTGGCCAAATACCAAGGTCGTGAGCAAAAACAAAATCGGCAGTCGCAGGCGCCGGAGCCAGATCAGATTCATGGCGTGGGGTCCGCGGGTGGTACTTCCGAGATCACATCAATGCGACCTTGGCTGACGCCGATGAGAAACGACCGACCGCGACAGGAGGTAAGCACCAAGTACTGGCGGTTGCCGAGGGGCCGCGTTTCATTGATCGAGATTTCTGCGCCATTACTTTTAAGCGACCGGCCCTTGCCTTTCGCGCGAAACCAGAGCCAAGCACCGCCACCGAGACAGAGCACAACAAACACGATGTAACCGGTCGAGGGCGTGCCGGCTGGCCGCGCGGTGCCTTGCTCGATCGGTTGCGGAAAAATAACCGTATCGGCAGAACGGGGCGCCGTGGGTGCCGCAGCCCAGAGCAAACCGCTAGAGAAAACCAAACCCAGCGCCCAAAGCGCTAAGCGACGTGAAGTGTGGATAAACACGGTGAGCGCGGGGCGACTCATTTGGTGCGACCCACAAATTCAGTGACGCGAATACCAAAACTGTCGCCTACGAGTACGACTTCGCCGCGAGCGACGAGTTTCTGATTCACGTGGAGCGACACGGGCTCATTAGCTTTTTGCGCCAATTGCAAAATGGTGCCGGGCGCGAGCGCGAGCACCTCGCGCATGGGCAGTTCGCACGAGCCAAGCTGCACGGCGACGTTCACCTTGATGTCTAAGACGAGGTCGAGAGATTTATTTTCCATGGTGGTTCAGGTGAAAAGTTAGCGAGTGGCCGAGGTAATTGAGACTGCGATACGTTCACCTTCGATACCGATGGTGCCGATAAATTTTTCTTCCGAGCCGACCACGATCGAAGTCTGCTCCAAGATACTCATGGGCAGCGGCAAGACGGAACCGATTTCTAAATTCGAAAGTTCGGCGAGGGTGAGAGTGCAGGCGTTCCAATGCGCCGTGATCGGCACCAGCACCTCCTCAAAGGCAGGATGCCAGTTGGGTTCACGCACGACGGGTTTGTCGGGCTGCATTTTTTCCTGGCGGGATTGGAAGGAGCGCAGGAGCGGCTCTACCATGACTTCGGGCACACACAACGAGAGCGGCCCGGTGGCGCCACCGAGGGTCATCTCGATGCTAAGATGCACAAAGGACGCGGTCTTGGACGAGCTTTGCATGAAGCCCGAAAATCGCTGACCACCAAGGATGGCCGGTTGCAGGGCCTGTTCATAGCCCCACTGGTTGAACCATTCTTCGAGGACTTGAGCCATCATGTCGTCGAGCAAAGCGCACTCGATTTCGGTGAGTTCACGCTCGACGGTCTGAGCGACACCAGGGCCACCCAAAAGACGGTCTACCACGGTGGAGGCCAAAGAGGCGGGCAACGTCATCTGCCCCAGACCGCGGAGAGGCTCGGCCTTGAAAGTGCAGTTATAGGAACGTTCGGAAATTTGACCGCGAAATTCGGCAAAGGTGGACTCGGAGAAGCCGACTTTGCCGAGCACGCATTCGAGTTTCAAAACCAAGGAAAGACGCGTGGCGAGCTGGCGGGCGAACTGGGCTTGCAACTCGCGCAGCTGCGCCAGTTGCCCCTCCGTCAACATGACGGGGTTCCGAAAATCATAGGCGCGCACCGCCGGAAAAGCCTCGGCGGCGACGCGGTTACCAAAGGGATCGAGATGAATCGCGGGCCCTGTTGGCTCAGTCTGGGTTTCAGCCGTCATTACTGCACCACGAAATCAGAGAAAAAGACCTGCTCCACCAGAGGCGCTTTGAGCAGATCGTTGAATGCCGCCACGAGGCGACCACGGACAACCGCCTTGCTGCTGGGCTCATCGAGCTCAGGCATCGAGAGGCTGGCGAGAATCGTGAGCGTGGCATCGACCAACTCAGCGTACTTCGCGTCGATTTTTTTATTAGCGGCGTCGTTTTTACCGACGACGTTAAAGGTAACCTTAAGGTAGCGGGTACCCTGCGTGCCAGCGATGTTGACGGTGAGATTTTCAAATTTAGGCCGCACTTCGACTTTTTCTTTGCCGCCGTGTCCGCCCGCATCGGCTTTGGGGGCGTGGGCACCGGCATCGGCATGCGCATCGGCTTCATGCTCCGCCCCGACTTCTGTCCCATCCCGTTTACTGGCTTGGGCCATGATGGTCGTGAGCTCACTCTTGATATCTTTAGTGAGTTTTGGAATGAGCAGAAAATTAACCACCGCCCACGAAAGCGCAGGGGCCAGCACCACCGCGATGATCGTCGGGAGCATACCACCGCCGGCAGATTTGCCTGCGGCAGCTGCCGGTTTTTCGGCTGATTTATCGGGAGCGGAGTCAGACATGGGAGGAGAAAAGTTAAATCTTAGCGCTTAAGGTTAACGGTGTCTTCGACCATGGAGTCGGACACGGTTACGATGCGAGAGGAAGCCTGAAGACTGCGTTGGGCATTGATCAGGGAGGCGAATTCGCTGGTGAGGTCGACGTTGGAGAGCTCAAGCGTCTCTGGTTCGATCGTGCCGTTGCCCACGCCACCTGGGGCGTTGCCCAACGCGGTGAGCGCCACTCCGCCGACGGGCGCGGCATTTTCAAAATTGGTGAACATATTGGCCCCGTCCAGTTTGAGCGCAGTCGGATTGGAGTAGCGCTGCAGGAGGACGCGGTTAGTCACGGCGGTGGTACCATCGGAATAGGTTTCCGTGAAATTACCTTTTTTATCAAAAGCGAAGCTGAGCAATTCCGCACCGGCGGGCGGCGTCTGGCTGACGCGAATGCTACCAACGACGGTAGGCGCTGCGCCGGCGGCACCACCGGTCAAGCCCTGGACTTGATAGCCACTGCTGTTCACCAAATAGCCATCTTCATCGAGATGAAAATCACCGGCGCGCGTGGCGTACTCGGAATTGTCGTCGGTCTTGAGCACACGGAAAAATCCTTCACCGGAAACGGCGAGATCGGTCTTCACGCCGGTGACCGAAAGTGAGCCTTGGGAATTCTTAATCGAATCGCCCATCAGCGACGAAAACGAAACGGTCGCGGTTTTGTAGCCCGTGGTGTTGGAATTGGCGATGTTGGCACTGATGGTTTCGACACCCTTGGAGAAGGCCTTCATGGCGG
>CAJAFD010000148.1 GCA_903938935.1 uncultured Opitutia bacterium | reverse complement strand
TGTTCATGTAACACCCAGCGCCCGAGGGCGACGTTCAGTAAGGGCACGAGAAAATATCCGAGACTGCACTCGATCACGTGCCCATGATTCACGCCCCACACGTAGACTAGCCAGTTGGTCGTCAGCAACGCGCTGCTGAGCAGGTTCAACGCGAAACCGCTGCCCGTACTGAGCGCAATGCGCATCTCCTTTACGCCGCCGCGCCACAGCAACAGGGCGGCGACGAAAACCAGCGACCACACCAGCCGGTGCGCGATTAATTCCAAAGCGTCCACCTCCGCCATCAGATGCCAGTAAAGCGGCACCAACCCCCACGTGAGATAACACAGGGCCGCCGCGCCGGCTCCGCGCGTGGTCTCGGATGAAGATGTAGCGGAAGTCACGCGCGCGTTGTGAAGCCCGCGCTTGGCCTACAGGCGCGCGCGATCGTCACCGTCGACTTTTTAACGCGCGGGCGAAGAGGGAAAATTGTATTTCGTTTTGAATTCCTCGAAGGCCTGCGTGCGCGCGAGGTCAGCGGCTAGGCCGCGGGCGATGAGTTCGCTGGCGCGTTTTTCCACCCAGCGCTGACGGAAGCTCTCTTCGAGCTCGGCGGCGATCGCGGTGGTTTCCTTGGGCTTCGCGTTTTTACGTGAGCTCAGGCAGCCGGCGGTGAGGCAAAGTCCCGTGAGGGCGAAAACGAGGAAGGTCAGACGCGTGTTCATGTGATGCGCAGATTGGTTCTTCGGCGTGGTGACCGCGAGGGAAACTTTTTGTTTTCATGCCGTCTAGAAATCTTTTTGCTATTAATATGAGCGAAGAGCCTTCGGCGCCAAATCCTAATCCGCATCCGCCTGATATATCGCCGGAAGCGGATGCATCGCCTGTGGCGGCGGATGGGATGCGCCTGAAACTCAGGCCTCGATTGAGCGCGGAATCACCGGCCGCTGGGTCGCCTAACCCGACGGCCCAAACGCCCCAATCTGCGCAGTCAGCAGAGGCTCCGATGATTAAGCTGAAGCCGCGCGGCTCCATTCCGTCATTCCCTGCTCCTGTGTCCACGTCTCCCTTGGTGGCCAGCGAAGCTCCCCCATCTGACCCCAAAATAGAGCCCACGCCTGCTCGGGTTTCCGTATCCGCTCCGCCCCCACCTCTTGTTCCGGTCGAGGTTTCGATCACGAATCGCACCCCTCAGCCTCCGCCGTTGGTTTCGGCTGATCGCCCTCCGATTCCAGCCCGTAAAAAAATGCCTGCGGAGCTGGTTACTCCTCCCATCGAGCCGCCTCTGGTCGTGAAAAATAAAAAATCCAAAAGCATACTCGCTCTTGCGGTTCTGGGCTTGGTTGCGCTGAGCGCGGGATATTTTGCTTATCAAAATTATTTCACGTCACCGCCGCCCCCGCCTCCGCGGCCGGTGGCCAAGAAAGCCGCGACGCCTGCGCCCCAAGCGCCGGTTGTCGCGCCAGCTCCAGCGCAACCGTCTGCTTCTGTGCCCGTCGCACGTTCAACCGCCGTCGTGCCCGCTGAGCGTAAGTCCGACAATTCCGGCCCCACGCCTTCGGCGACGGCGCGGCGGAAGGAGCAACCGGCGCAGCTTCGTCGAGAATTTTCCCAACATTCACTTGATCAGTATCGCGCCGCTGGTCGACGA
The DNA here is from genome assembly GCA_903938935.1 of uncultured Opitutia bacterium. GTDB lineage: Bacteria > Verrucomicrobiota > Verrucomicrobiia > Opitutales > Opitutaceae > Tous-C4FEB. The sequence goes on along the minus strand of CAJAFD010000148.1, from coordinate 45 downwards.
CGGTTTTGGCGCGGTTGACGGCCTTGATGGGCGCAGCCGCGAGGG
>CAJAFD010000147.1 GCA_903938935.1 uncultured Opitutia bacterium | reverse complement strand
TTACGAACAGAGCGGTTGTCTGCGCGACATGATTCAAAATCACACGATGCAGTTGCTCGCGCTCACGGCGATGGAGCCGCCGGTATCGATGGATGCAGAAGCCGTGCGCGACGAAAAAGTTAAAGTCCTCAAAGCCATCCAACCCCTCAATCTCGGGCCGGACGGCGACGTCGCACGCGCGCAGTATGCCGCCGGCTTGATGGGCGGTAAAGCTGTCCGCGGTTATCTTCAAGAAGAAGGTATCGCGGCTGAATCGGCCACGGAAACCTACGCCGGCATCCGCCTCTCGATCAATAATTGGCGCTGGCAGGGCGTCCCGTTTTACCTGCGCTCCGGCAAACGCATGGCTCGCCGCGTCTCCGAGATCGCGATCAATTTCAAGCGCCCGCCCGGCACGTTGTTCTCCAAAGACGGCGGCTTCGACCTCGCGGCCAATACGCTCGCATTTCAGATTCAGCCCGACGAGGGCCTCAGCCTGATCATGAACACCAAGATCCCCGGGCTGGAGACGCGCACGCAACCGGTGAAAATGAGTTTCCGCTACGCGACCACCTTTGGTTCCAACACTCCCGAGGCTTACGAGCGCCTCGTGCTCGATGCGATGATTGGCGACGGCACGCTTTTCATTCGTGGCGACGAGGCTGAAACCTCCTGGAAACTTTACACGCCCGTGCTCGAACACTGGAAAGCTCAAGGTCCCAAAGGCATGGACGCCTACGCTGCCGGTTCTTGGGGCCCCGCCAGCGCGGATGCGCTTCTCGCCGCTAAACAACACGTGTGGCGTCAGCCCTAAGCGCACGCTCATGCCTTCGATTTTTAATGCGCTCCCGGGCATTGAGGTCCCGGTCGGCTCCATCAGTAAAGAGCTGGCGAAGATGTGGGCGACAACGGCCTCCAGCGGCGGTGCCGCGCCCGCCTCAGACGATGCCAAAGCGACGCAGGTTAACTTTGTCCTGCATCTCGGGCTCAATGCCGAAGTCGATGACGCCGTCACTCAATTTCAGACGGTCGTGCGTTTCTCACATCGTTATCCCTGCCGCGTTGTAGTTTTGTGCCCACTACGCGAAGACGAAGGGGTGACGGAAATTCGCGCCAAAATTTACGGCGAATGTCATGTCGGTAAATCCAAGGGCGACACGCGTTGTTGCGAGTTTGTGATCCTCAGTTACGCGCGCTCGGCCCGGGCGTTTTTGGAGAACCAAGTCTCGATCTGTCTCTCGACCGATCTGCCCATTTATTATTGGGCCCATCGCTTCGCAGACACTTCGCGCATGGCCGATTACCGTTATCTGCTCACGCGGGCTCGGCGGGTATTAATCGATAGTTCGATCGCGCCGTCCGATGCGCTCACTTACGCTTGGCCCACGCGCGAGAGTTTGCGCGACCTCGTTTACGCGCGTCTGCTTCCGGTGCGCCAATCGCTCGGACAATTTCTCAGCCGTTATCCTACGGCTACGTTGCGCGAGGGCTTGCAGGCGATCACTGTCCTGCACGGGTCGTCGCTCAGCGCCGAAGGCCGCGTGTTGTTGCAGTGGCTACGTGATCGCATGGGCCACTGCGGCGACCATCAAGCTGCTTACGCGCTCATGTCGGCGCCTGCCACTTCGGCTGAAATGTTGCAGGTGAAATTTAAATACACGGCTGGGAAAAATTTCGATTGGCAGGGCGATGTCGCCACGGGCGCGGCGGTGTTCACGGCGGATTTCGGCAGCGGGCGGACCGAGCTGCACGCGGCGGTGAGTCTGCTTGCGCCCGAAAACGCGCTCAGCGAGGCGATGTTTTTCTGAGGCTGTGGCCTCAATAAAAAATCGCGCGGTCGAGGCTGCGGTATTGAATCGCTTCGAGTAGATGGGGCGCCTCGATGCGTTCTGCGCCGGCGAGATCGGCGATCGTGCGCGCGACTTTTAAGATGCGGTCGTAGGCGCGGGCCGACAGGGAAAGTTGCTCCATCGCCTGTTGCAGTAAATCGCCGAGCGCGCTTTCGATCGCGCAATGTTTACGGATCTGCGCGTGCGTCATGCGGGCGTTGGCCGTGGTTTTGGTGCCGATGAAACGCGAGTGTTGGACGGTGCGTGCGGTGTGCACGCGGTCGCGGATGATGACGGAGGATTCGCCCGGTTTTTCGGAGCGCAGGTCATTGATCGCGAGCGCGGGGGCTTCGATGTGGAGGTCGATGCGGTCGAGTAGGGGCCCGCTGATGCGCGCGCGGTAGCGCTGGACTTGGGACGGCGTGCAACGGCATTCGTGTTTCGTGTCGCCCAAATAACCGCACGGGCAGGGGTTCATCGCCGCCACGAGCATGAACGCGCAAGGGAGGGTGATCTTGCCGGCGCTGCGCGAGATGGTGACGTTGCAATCTTCGAGCGGCTGGCGAAGTACTTCCAACGCCGAGCGCTTGAACTCGGGCAACTCGTCCAGAAAAAGCACGCCGTGATGCGCGAGCGAAATCTCGCCCGGCCCGGGAATCGTGCCGCCACCCAGCAGCGCGATGTCGGAGACGGTGTGATGCGGCGAACGAAACGGCCGCACGCCCCATGCCGTCTCGCCTGAAATCGTGCGTCCGGCCGCGGAGTGGATGCTCAGAATTTCCAAATGCTCGTCGAGCGTCGGCGGTGGCATGATCGTCGGGAGTCGTTTCGCGACCATGGATTTGCCCGCGCCGGGCGGACCGATGATCAACAGATTGTGACTGCCGCTCACGGCGACTTCTACGGCGCGGCGCAACGCGTGTTGGCCTTTGATCTCGGAAAAATCGCCGACCGCTTCGGCGCTGGCCGATGAACCCGGCCGCGCCCGCGCCGCCGTGGGATCGAGGGGCGCCAAAGGTTTTTCGCCGCTCAAAAAACGGAAGGCCTGATCGAGCGAGTTCACGCGATAAACAGCGACGCCCTCGACGAGCGCGGCTTCTTCGGCGGAGAGCGCCGGGAGCAACACGCCGCGTTTGCCCAACGTCCGCGCGAGCCGCGCCATCGCGAGCGCGCCGCGCACGGGTCGCGTGGCACCCGAGAGACTGAGCTCGCCGGCGATGAGGAAATCATCGAGCTGAGTCGTCACGAGTTGTTTGGTCGCGACGAGGATGCCGAGGGCAATGGGTAGATCGTAAATGGGGCCTTCTTTGCGGAGGTGGCCGGGGGCGAGGTTGATCGTGGTGCGCGTGCGCGGCGGGCGAAAGCCGCTGTTGCCCAGCGCGGAAAACACGCGGTCTTCGGATTCTTTGACGGCGGCGTCGGGGAGCCCGACGAGATAGATGCGCGGCTCGCCGATTTCACCGGCGTTGACTTCAACGTGGACAGGTTCGGCGTCGATCCCTTGCAGGGCGGCGGAAGTGATCGTGGCGAGCATGGGTGATTATCGCGTTGATGTAGCGAGTGGGTTGCGGTTGCAGGTTCCTGCGGGGAAGTGGCGCTGAGTAAAATTGTGTGACGGGCGGCAGATTTTTCGTGTCAACGGGGCTCGGCTAGGGAATCCTAACGTGATATTTTTCTTCTGAACCCCAGCGCCGCAGCTTCATTGTTATGATTAGAGATTTGCAAATAAGCGCAGCAAGCTCAAATCCGCTTTCACGCGGGTTGATCTTATGATCGTGGGCGTGACGGGCGGGATGGGGTGTGGGAAATCCACGGTCGCTAAAGGCTTTGAGGCGCATGGTTTTCGGCGGGTGGACGCGGATGCACAAATCCGTGAGTTGATTTTGACGGCGCCGACGGTGCTCGCGGAGTTGCGGGGTCGCTATGGCGGAGCGGTGTTCACGGCCGACGGTGGGGTGGATCGCACGGCTCTGGCCGCGCGGGTTTTTGCGGAGGTGGCAGAGCGGCGTTGGTTGGAGCAGCTGACGCATCCGTTATTATTTGCGGAATGGCGGCGGTTGTTGGCGACGCAACCCGAAGCAGATTGGGTCTTTGAGGTGCCGTTGCTCTTCGAGCAATCGTTGGAAAATTGGTTTGATTTCACGGTGTGCGTAGCCTGTTCTCCTGAACTGCAACTTGTCCGACTGGAGCAACGCGGCCTCTCGCGGGAACTCGCTGGACAACGCATCTCCCAGCAACTGCCTTTGGCGCGGAAAATCGAACTCGCCGATCGGGTCATGTGGAACGACGGCTCTGCCGCTTTTCTCCAAGTCCAGATCGACACGTTTGTCGCTTCGCTCCCCGGCCGACGCTAAAGCCCACATTTTACTCCACAGCCCCGCGCGGCTCCCTGCCTTTTTAATTTCACATGTCTCTTCCTCCTAAGAACGACGACGACTCCTCGTCCTCCTCCCAATCTGCAGCTGCTGCATCCAAAAAAACCAAGCGCACGGCTGCTCCACGCGCGAAAAAAACCGCCAAAGCGAAAACCGCCGACGCTGAGTTATCGTTTACCGAAAGCGCACCCGCTCCGCGTGAGACGCCGCCGCCTGCACCGATTTTTGTACCGACGCCGGTAGCGCCTTCGGCTGCTTACGGTGATGCTGCTCCGGCGAGTTCTGCCTCAGATTATAATTCTTCAAGTCCATCGTCGCCCCAACAAACGTCCCACGAGGGACATGGCTCCTCTGGCGACTCAGGTGCGCCGCAATCCGCGGATCAATCCGGCGGATCATCCGGTGGCGGTTGGAATCAAGGCGGGCAGGGTGGCCAAGCCGGCTATGGCGGCCAAGGCCAAGGCGGCGGCGGTGGTGGTCGCGGCGAGTGGCAAGGGCGCGACGCTTGGAAACGCAATAAACGTAAACGCGGCCGCAACGGCGGTGGCCCTTGGCAACCCAACGGTCCCGGCGGTCATGGCGGCGGTGGGTTTGGTGGTCACGGAGGTGGCGGGCCTGGCCCGATGCATCCGCCGCAGCCGCTTCCGCCCGCGTCGCCCCAAGTTTTTGGCGATCTGCCGAATCCCGCGCGTTTCACTCATTTGGCCGATCTCGATACGCTTGCCACGGAAATTTCCTCCGGCGGTGGCGAGCCGCTGGTACTCGATGATCTCTACACGTTAACCTTGGCCGAACTCACGGCCTTCGCGCGCCGTGAGGGTATCACCATCGAAGGCGCGCCCAATCGGCGCACGTTGCAGGCGCAGATTTTTGAAGCTGCCGCCGCCGCCAAGCGCCCGATTCTTGATCGTGGCTACATTGACGTGACGGATCGCGGCGCGTTCATCGTGCACGCCCAAGGCAACTACCGCCTCTATCCCGACGACGCGTATTTGCCCGAGAGCCTCGTCAATCGCTACGGCCTCAAGCGCGGCCATCAGGTCGAAGTTCTCGTGCAAGCACCGCAGCCCGGCGATCGTTGTCCCGCCGTAGTGCGCGTCGATAAAGTCATGGGCCTCGCGCCTGAGGCCATCGCTAACGTCACGCCGTTCGAAGAGCTCACGCCTTATTATCCGCTCAAGCGTATTTTGCTCGAATCCGAAGAAGTCGCGAAAGACGTCTCGATGCGCGCCGTCGATATTCTGACGCCGATCGGCTTCGGCCAACGCGGCCTGATCGTCGCGCCGCCACGCACGGGTAAAACCGTGTTGATGCAGAACATCGCCAACTCCATCTCGGCGAATAGCCCCGAGGTGAAATTGATCCTGTTGCTCATCGACGAGCGTCCCGAAGAAGTCACCGATTTCAAACGCCACACCAAGGGCGAAGTCGTTTCATCCACCTTCGACGAGACGCCCGAGAGCCACGTGCATTGCGCGGAGATGGTGGGCGAAAAAGCCCGCCGCCTCGTCGAGCAAGGACAACACGTCGTCATCCTGCTCGACTC
>CAJAFD010000146.1 GCA_903938935.1 uncultured Opitutia bacterium | reverse complement strand
GAGCCGTGTTCGACAAATTTATCGGGCCAGCCGATGCGTTCGACGGCGGTGGGGCAGGCGGCGTCTTGCAAGGTTTCAAGCACGGCGCTGCCGAAGCCGCCGGCGAGCACGTGGTCTTCCATGGTGACGATGAGCGGGACGACGGCGGCTTGGCGGAGGAGGAGCGTGCGGTCGAGGGGCTTGATGAAGCGGGCGTTGACGACGCCGACGGAGAGGTGTTCCTCGCGGGCGAGGCGTTCGGCGAGAGCGAGGGCGTCGGCGATCATGGGGCCGAGGGCCCAGATCATGATTTGGGTGCCGTCGCGCAAGACCTCGGCTTGGCCGATGGGGAGGGCGACGGGTTGGGCTTTGATCTTGGCGCCCGTGCCGGCGCCGCGCGGGTAGCGGATGAAACCGGGGCCGGGGAGTTGCAGGCTGGTGTGGAGCATGTCGACGAGTTCGTCCTCGTCTTTGGGCTGCATGACCGTGGCGCCGGGGACGCAGCGGAGGTAAGCGATGTCGAAGAGACCGTGATGCGTGGGGCCGTCGGCGGGGGAGAGGCCGGCGCGGTCCATGCAGAAGGTGACGGGGAGGTTTTGCAGGGCGACGTCGTGGATGACCTGGTCGTAGGCGCGCTGGAGAAAGGTGGAGTAAATCGCGCAGACGGGGCGGAAGCCCTTGGTGGCGAGGCCGGCGGCGAAAAGCACGGCGTGTTCCTCGGCGATGCCGACGTCGAAGAATTGTTGGGGGACCTCGTTGGCGAGGTGGATCAAGCCCGTGCCGCTGGGCATGGCGCCGGTGATGCCGAGGATCTTGGGGTTGGCCTTGGCGAAGCGGACGAGGGCGTGCCCGAAGACGTCTTGGAGATTGGGCGGGGTGCCGGGGGCTGCGGCTTTGCTCTCGCCGGTGGAGGGATCGAAGGAGCCGAGGCCGTGGAATTTCTCGGGTTGGGCGAGGGCGGCTTCGAGGCCTTTGCCTTTTTTGGTGAGCACGTGGATGAGCACGGGCACATCGGCGTGGCGGGCGAACTCGAGGTTTTTCTGGAGCGCGTCGAGGTCGTGGCCGTCGACGGGACCGAGGTAGCGCAGGCCGAATTTCTCGAAGAGGGAGGATTCGACGAAGAAGTCCTTCGTCTCGCGTTTCCATTTGTGGTAAACGCGGTTCAGGCTCTCGCCGGTGGGGAAGCTCTTAAAGAAGCCCTCGATGTCGTGGTGGAGCTTGTTGTAAGTTTTGCTCGTGCTGAGGCGGTTGAGGTAGGTGGAGATGGCGCCGACGTTTTTGGCGATGGACCACTCGTTGTCGTTGAGGATGACGATGAGGCGCTTGGTGGAGCCGACGATGTTGTTGAGGGCTTCGAGGGTGACGCCGCAGGTGAACGCGCCGTCGCCGCAGACGGCGACCACGTGTTCGGAGCTGCCGCGGAGATCGCGGGCGGTGGCCATGCCGAGGGCGGCGCTCAAGGCGGTGCCGGCGTGGCCGGCGCCAAAACTATCGTGCGGACTCTCGGCGCGGTAGAGGAAACCGCTGGTGCCGCCGGATTGGCGAAGGCCGCGGAAGAACGCGCCTTGGCGGCCGGTGAGGAGCTTGTGGACGTAGCCTTGGTGGGCGACGTCGAAGACGAATTGGTCGTTGGGCGTATCGAAGACGCGGTGCAGGGCGAGCGTGAGCTCGACGACGCCGAGGTTGGGCCCGACGTGGCCGCCGTTCTTGGCGGTGACGGCGATGATTTCGTCGCGGATTTCCTGCGCGAGTTGGGGCAGTTGGCCGGGCGCGAGGGCTTTGACGTCGGCGGGGCCGTGGATGGTCTCGAGAAGGCGAGCGGGAGAAACGTTCATCAGAAGCGGAAGCAGGAAAGGCGGAGGGAGTGAAAAGTGGGGGGACGCCGACGGGACTCAGGCGCCACGCTCGGGCTCGAAGCTGGAAAACGAAGCGCCGTCTTTTTGTTTTTTGAGCAACTCGATCTTGAGCTCGGCGTCTTTGAGGCGGGATTCGCAGACTTTCAGGAGTTGGGAGCCCTGCTCGAACTTGGCGAGGAGGTCGGCCAAAGGCACGTCGCCGGACTCCATCGTCTCGACGATGGACTCCAGCTGATTGAGGGCGGTCTCGAATGAGAGTTTGCTTTCCTTAGTTTCCACGAGGGGAAGATGGGTGGGCGGGCGCCGGTTTCAAACAATCTTTAAGGGCTTATGGCATAAGCTGAGGTTGCGCTGCGGGAAGGAGCGGGCACCGTGGCGCGAGCGGAGGGGTTTCCGCCCAACCGTATGTTAACTTCTTTTTTGCAGCGTTGCAGTGTGAGCCTGATCTCGGCGGGAAGCCGCGTGATCGGCCGAGGGCGGCGCTGGATCGTGGCGCGACCGCGCTTGGCTGCGTGGTTTTTCCCTGATGGCGACGGTACGCCGGAGTCGCGGTACCGGGAGTACAACGGCTGGTACTTTGCCAATTTCTACGAACAGGAAAAGATGTTGGCGGATAAGCCGCGGATGGCGTTTTACCACGCGGCGATCACGCGGCACATCCAGCCGGGGGATCGCGTGATCGATCTCGGGACCGGCACGGGCAT
>CAJAFD010000145.1 GCA_903938935.1 uncultured Opitutia bacterium | reverse complement strand
CTCCCCCGTTCGAGGTCGAGGCGGCAAGCGGCTTTCGCTTTTCCGGTTCCCGGTAATTCGAAAGCGCAAAATCCAGGTAAAACGACAAAGAGCGCGTTAAATTCGACGGAAAATTGCCTCCGCTTCGTGAAGTTGATCCTCGTTGAGCCGAGTGACAGCCGCACGCGTGCCTGTGTTTCCGCTGAAGCCAACTTACTTCTTGAACCTGACGCTCTACCTCCGCTTCCGCGCGGGTCTGGTAATTCTTGCGAAAACGTTGACCGTGGATCCGAGCATAGAGCTGAAAAACGATTTTCCCGGAGGGATTCGTGAACCCTGAGACGGCGAAGGGTATGAGTTGCTTCATAACCGATTTGGCCAGTCAACGGCCAAATCGGTTATCAAAATTTGTAACTACTTATTGATAAGCAGTTAAATTGGCGTCCCCACGGGGATTCGAACCCCGGTTCTTACCGTGAAAGGGTAGTGTCCTAACCGGGCTAGACGATGGGGACAGACCTTAAGCGGCGGAACGTACGCCGAGACTCAGCTCGCGCAAGGGCTATTTTTCAACCATCCCGACTTTGCAGTCACCTTCAGTCGTCCGCGAGGCCATGCTTGAGTTACCGGCCCCCACCCTGTCTTTGTGCTGCATCGCCTGATCTCCGGATGAACCTGCGCTATTATCCCCACACGCTCGAACTGCGACACGCGTTCACCATCGCCACCGCCTCGCGCACCACCACGCCGGCCATGATCGTCGAGGTCGAACACGAGGGCGTTATCGGCTACGGCGAAGCCTCGATGCCGCCCTACCTCGGCGAAAGCCAGGCCACCGCGGCTGCGTTTCTTGATCGGATCGACCTCACGCGCGTCGCCGATCCCTTTCATCTCGAGGAAATTCTCCCCGCCATCGACGCCCTCGCTCCCGGCAACACCGCCGCCAAAGCCGCCGTCGATATCGCGCTCCACGATTGGATCGGCAAAAAACTCGGCGCGCCTTGGCACCGCATTTGGGGCCTCGACCCCGCGCGCGCGCCCGTCACGTCGTTCACCATCGGCATCGACACCCCTGAAATTGTCCGCGCCAAAACCCACGAGGCCGCACCCTACAAAATCATCAAAGTAAAACTCGGCCGCGACGCTGCGACCGACCGCCAACTCATCGAAACCATCCGCGAGGTCTCCGATCGACCTATCACCGTCGACGCCAACCAAGGCTGGCGCGACCGCGCCGAAGCGCTCCGCATGATCGAGTGGCTCGCCCCGCGCGGCGTCGTTTTCATCGAGCAACCCATGCCCAAGGAGCAACCCGAAGACACTGCTTGGCTGCGCGAACACAGTCCGCTCCCGCTCATCGCCGACGAGAGCGTCCAACGTCTCGCCGACGTCCGTCGCGCCGACGGCGTCTTCGACGGCATCAACATCAAGCTCATGAAGTGCACCGGCCTACGCGAAGCGCACAAGATGATCACCCTCGCCCGCGCCCTCGACCTCAAGGTCATGCTCGGTTGCATGACGGAAACCTCCTGCGCCATCTCCGCCGCGGCGCAGCTTTCCCCGCTCGTCGATTGGGCCGATCTCGACGGCGCCTTGCTCATCAAAAACGACCTCTTCAGCGGCACCACGATCGTCGACGGCAAGATCACGCTCAACGATCGCCCCGGCCTTGGCCTCGTGAAACTCTGATCGTTTTTCGCCACCATGCCTGCCGTCAACCCGCCCGCCGCGCCCACGCTCCGCGAAAAAATCGGCCAGCTTTTTAATGTCGGTTTTCGCGGGCGCACGCCCGCCGAGTGCGAACTCATCGCGCGCGATCTGCGCGAACTTCATTTGGGCGGCGTGATTTTTTTCGATCAGGACATGGCCGGCGGCACCATCGATTCCGGTCCGCGTCTCCGCAACATCGAGTCGCCCGCGCAGGTCAAAACCCTCATCGCCTACTTGCAGGCTCAAGCCCGCGTGCCGCTCCTTGTCTCCGTCGATCAAGAAGGCGGTCGCGTCAATCGCCTCAAGCCCAGCTACGGTTTCCCGTCGAGCATTTCGCACCAAGAGCTCGGGCGGCTCGATCAACCAACGGAAACCTACCGTCACGCCGCCGCCACCGCGCAGACGCTCGCCGCCGTCGGTTTTAATTTTAACCTCGCGCCGGTCGTCGACCTCGACGCCAACCCCAACAACCCGATCATCCAAGGCAAGGGCCGCAGTTTTTCCGCCGATCCCGCCGCGGTCACGCGCCACGCGGCCGAGTTCGTCCGCGCCCATCGCGCGTACGGCGTTCTCACGTGCGCGAAACATTTTCCCGGACACGGCAGCGCCGCCGGCGACACGCATCTCGGGCTCGTCGATGTCACCGCGACGTGGGACGAGCGCGAGTTGCTCCCATTTCAATCGCTCATCGCCGCCGGTCTGTGCGACGCGATCATGACCGCACACGTTTTTCACGCGAAGCTCGACCCCGTGCATCCCGCGACGTTATCGCCTGCGATCATCACGGGGCTACTGCGCGAGAAACTCGGTTTCGACGGCGTGATCACCAGCGACGACATGGAGATGAAAGCGATCTCGCACCACTACGGCCTCGAGAAATCGGTGCCCGCCGCCATCGCCGCGGGCATCGACGTGCTCTGCTTCGGAAACAACCTCACCTACGATCCCGACATCGCGCGCAAAGCCATCGCTATCCTCGTGCACGCCGTCGAACGCGGCGATCTCAGCGAAGCCCGCATCGATATTTCCTACCGCCGCGTCCTCGCCCTCAAACGCCGAGCCGGACTCATCACTTAGCCACCCAGCCTTCTATGCACCGCCGCCCGCTCTCACTCGCCACCACCGCTCTCGCGTGCGCCACGCTGCTGCTTTTCTCCAGTTGCCGCACCGTGCCCGGCACCGCCGCCCAACGCCGCGGCGATGAGATCATCGTCGCCGGCCAACTCTTTCACACGGGCACGCCCGTCGTCACGTGGATGGATGCGGGCGGCTACGACGCTTACCGCGTCGAACGCCGTTTCAGCCCCTACGCCGAGAGCAGCTACGAGCAGACGATCGCCGCCGTGAAAGACATCACCGCGCCCAACCGCTACAGCGCGCGGACCAACACGCTTTCGCCCGAGGAAATCGAAAAAATTCGCGGCGGTGGCTGGACGCTGCCTCAGCTCCAAAATGTCGTCGATCAATTCGTCCTGCACTACGACGTCTGCGGCCTGAGCAAGACCTGTTTCAACGTTCTGCATGATCACCGCGGCCTGAGCGTGCACTTCATGTTGGATCTGGACGGCACGATTTACCAAACGCTCGACCTCAAAGAGCGCGCCCGCCACGCCACGACTTCCAACAACCGCTCCATCGGCATCGAGATCGCCAACATGGGCGCCTATCCGCCCGGCGCGACCAAGACCCTTGACGAATGGTACGGCCGCGACGCCACCGGCCGCACGATCATCACGATCCCTGCCCGCGTCGGCGACCCGATGCTGCGCGTGAAAAACTTCGTCGGCCGCCCCGCCCGCCCTGAACCCATCCGCGGCATCGTGCAAGGCACCGATCTCGTCCAATATGATTTCACGCCCGAACAATACGCCGCGCTCGCCAAACTCACGGCCGCGCTCACGAAAATTTTTCCCAAAATCACCTGCGACATCCCCCGCGGCCCCGACGGCCAAGTGCTCCCGCAAAAATTACCCGACGCCGAACTCGCGGCGTACCACGGCGTCCTCGGGCACTATCACATCCAGACTAACAAGACCGACCCCGGCCCGGCGCTCCAATGGGAAAAATTAATTTCCGAAGCCCGCGCCCTACGAAATTAAGACCACGCGCCGCGCTTTCATTACAGCCGCCACCCCGCCCCATGAAAATTCCACTATCTCTGTTATTATCCTTATCCGCGCTGATTTTTAGCAGCGCGCTCCGCGCCGCATCGACCACCGCCTTTGTCGACGTCTCGGTTCTCCCGATGGATTCCGAGCGCGTCCTCACCCACCAAACCGTCCTCATCACGGGTGACCGCATCGTCCAAGTCGGCCCCACCGCCTCCGTCAAAATCCCCGCCGACGCCCAACGCATCGACGGCGCCGGCAAGTTCCTCATCCCCGGCCTCGGCGAGATGCACGGGCACAACCCACCGCTCGGCTCCTCGCAGGCCTACATCGAAAACGTTTATTTTCTCTTCGTCGCCAACGGCGTCACCACCGTGCGCGGCATGCTTGGTTGGCCTGGCCAACTCGAACTCCGTGACCAAGTAAAAACCGGTGCCATCACCGGCCCTTCGCTCTACCTCGCTGGCCCGAGCTTCACCGGCAATGGCGCCAACGCCGTGCTTTCTCCCGTCGCCGCCGCGGCCCGCGTCCGCCAACAAAAAACCGAAGGCTGGGACCTGCTCAAAGTTCACCCGGGCGTGAAACGCGAGGTCTACGACGCCATGGCCAAAACCGCCGACGAAGTTGGGATCCGTTTCGCTGGCCACATCCCCGCCGACGTCGGCCTCGTCCACGCCATGGAGCGCCGCCAAGAAACGGTCGACCATCTCGACGGCTACATCGAGCACCTCGGCGCCGACACCGCGCCCGTCGATCCCGCCAAACTCGCAGCCATCGTGAAACTCACCCGCGATACCGGCACCGCGGTCGTTCCCACTATGCCGCTTTGGGAAACCATCATCGGCGCCGCCGACCTCGAAAAAATGCTCTCCTACCCCGAGCTCCGCTACATGCCCGCCAAGGAAGTCGCCCGCTGGAAATCCGTCTACGAGCGCCGTCTAGCGGATCCGAAATTTTCCCAACCCCGCGCCCGGCAAATCGCCGCCAACCGCAAGGTCGTCCTCAAAGCCCTCGCCGATGGCGGCGTCACGATTCTCTTCGGCACGGATGCGCCGCAGGAATTCAGCGTCCCGGGTTTTTCGATTTATCGCGAGATGCAGGCCAACATCGCCGCCGGCCTCACGCCTTACCAAGTGCTACGCTCCGCCACCAAAAACGT
>CAJAFD010000144.1 GCA_903938935.1 uncultured Opitutia bacterium | reverse complement strand
CGGATCAAAAATTCGCGCCGGAGAAATTTTTAGCGTTTTCCCATCTGATCGGCGGGCTCGCGATTTTGGGTTGTGGGTTCACGAAGGATTTTTGGCCGTTTTTCCTGCTGATGCTCGTGCATTGCTTGCTTTACGTGCCGACGATCTCGATCACCAACTCGATCGCGTTCGCTAACATGAAGAATCCCGAGAAGGAATTCGGGATCGTGCGCATGGGTGGGACCATCGGTTGGATTTTGGCGGCGTGGCCGTTTACGTTTATTTTTGTGAATTGGGCGGCAGTGGATGCGGCGCATCCGGCGGGTTTGGTGGATTGGTTGGGCGTGGCGCTGGCTAATCCGCTCACCGGCGACGCGGCCAAGGTGGCCACGAAATGGACGTTTATCGTGGCGGGTCTGGCGTCGTTGGCGTTGGCGGCGTTTAGTCTGGTGTTGCCGCGCACGGCGCCGAAACCGGCTACGACGGCCGGTGCGGTGCAGAAATCGGCTTGGCTGGAGGCATTTAAGCTTCTGAAGCACCCGTTCTTGCTGGTGTTGTGGTTGGTCACGCTGGTGGATTCGTTTGTCCATAATTGTTATTTTAATTGGACGGGGGTGTTTCTCGGCACGGCGAAGGAGGCCGGTGGCGTGGGCATCGCGTCGAATTGGATTACGCCGGTGATGAGCCTCGGGCAGATCGCGGAAATCCTGACGATGTTTGTGCTCGGGGCGACCTTGCGGCGCTTTGGTTGGCGTACGACGATGATCGTGGGCATCTTAGGCCACGCGGCGCGGTTTGCGGTGTATGCGTTTTTCCCGGAGAGCGCGGCGATGATCATCGTGGTGCAGGTGTTGCACGGGGTTTGTTACGCGTTTTTCTTTGCGACGGTTTATATTTTCGTCGATGCGTATTGCCCGAAGGATATTCGTTCGAGCGCGCAGGGGTTGTTTAATCTGCAAATCCTCGGGGTGGGGGCGTTACTCGCCAATTCGATCTGCCCTTGGCTGATCCAAAAAGTCTACACGAATGGAGCGCTCGTCGATTTCAAGGGGCTCTTCATGGTGCCGCTGGCGACGGCTTCGCTCGCGGCGGTGGCGCTGGCTTTGTTTTTCCGGCCACCGGCCACGGGTCCCGGCGTGGCTGCTGTGGGTGCTCCGGCCGGTCACTGAGTTAAACTACCGATTCCAAATTTCTTCCTGTTTTTATGGCCAATAAACTTCGTGTGTTGGTGGTGGGTTGTGGGCACATGGGCACTTCACATGCCCGCGCTTATCATCAGATGTCAGCGGACTTCGAGATCGTCGGGCTGGTGAGCCGCGGCGAGGCTTCGCGGCGGAAGTTGGGCGCGGAGTTGGGCGGGCGTTACGCGGAGTTTGCGGATTATGGCGAGGCGTTGGCCAAGACTCGGCCCGACGCGGTGTGCATCAGCACGTATTCGGAGACGCACGCCGATTACGCCATCGCCGCGATGGAGGCGGGCGCGCATGTGTTTTTGGAAAAACCGGTGGCCGATACGCTGGCAGATTGTGAGCGCGTGATCGCCGTGGCGCGCAAACTGGGAAAAAAGTTGATCGTCGGCTACATCCTGCACGTTCACCCCTCGTGGCAGAAGTTTACGGAGTTGGCGCAGACCTTGGGTAAACCTTTGGTGATGCGGATGAATCTGAATCAGCAAAGCTCGGGCCCCAATTGGGGCACGCATAAGAATTTATTGCGCACGACCTCGCCGATCGTGGATTGCGGCGTGCATTACGTCGATGTGATGTGCCGCATGACCGGCTCACGCCCGGTCCGCGTCAATGGCATCGGCGCGCGCCTTTCGGATGAAATCGTGCCGGGTCAGATCAATTATGGGCATCTTCAGGTCGTTTTCGCGGATGGATCGATCGGCTGGTACGAAGCCGGGTGGGGGCCTATGATGAGCGAGACGGCTTTTTTTGTAAAAGACGTGATCGGCCCCAAGGGTTGTGTGAGCATTGTGGCCAAATCGGCTGCAGGTGCGGGCAAATCCGCGGATGTCGATTCGCACAGTAAAACCGAGTCTTTGCTCCTGCATCACGCCAGCCTGGGCGCGGACGGAGCGTTTACCCGGCGCGACGAGACAATCGATGTGAACGACGAACCCAACCACGACGAACTCTGCCGCCGCGAACAGGAAGTGTTCCTCCGCTCAATCCGCGAAAACCGCGATCTTTCCGATCATTGGCAGAGCGCGATTGATAGCCTCCGCATCGTCTTGGCCGCCGACCTTTCGTTTCGCGAAGGCCGCACCGTGACGCTCTGAAGCGCGCCGCCGGCGGGTGGTTAATGTTTCGTTTCCATTTAAAAACAGGGCTTTTCCTGAAAAAAAGTCCTGTTTTTTACGTTTTCGGGGTATGAAATTAAAAAACAGCCCCTTTTTTAGTCTAGGCGAAAGCAACGAGATCCCGATTCTGGGTTAAAGCCGACGTTGTGAAGCGATTAAAAAGCCCCGTATTTTTGATTTATTTTGGCTAATTAAGCCTTGAACTAGGGTAAAAGCGGGGCTTTTCTGTTTAACGCCATAAATTATCGGATTGAAGGTTTGCTTAAACAGCCATTATCATTTTGAACGAACCTCAGCTTTCGACAACTAACACACTTTCGTCGTCATTAGCTCAACCCTCAGCCCACTCCTACCTTGGATCTCAAACAAATTAAACAAATCATCGACTTGATGAAACGGTCCGAATTGACCGAATTTGCCGTCGAAGAAGAGGGTTTTAAGCTTAAAATCCGTCGTGGCTTATCCTTTTCTGGCGCACCCGCTCAAGGCGGCGAGTCGCATCCCGTTTATCAAGTAACCGCTCCCGCGGCCGACGCTCAAGGCTCCGGCCAAAACGCCGCTGCCCAGACTTTAAACGCCCCCAAGGACGTGGAAAAAGACGATCCTGATGTCATTTACATCAAATCGCCGATGGTCGGCACGTTTTACCGCTCGCCCTCGCCCGAAAGTAAACCCTTCGCGGAAATCGGCACCAAGATGACCGAAACCTCCGCGGTCTGCATCATCGAAGCCATGAAGATCATGAATGAAATTCAGGCTGAGGTGAAGGGAACCGTGACGGAAGTGCTGGTCGAGAACGGCCAGCCCGTCGAATACGGCCAAAAGCTTTTCCGCCTCAAGAAGGCTTGAGCTTCCGTTTAAAACCACTCGTCCGCTCCGTTTGTCTCCGTCCTGATTCAGCTTTATCGATCGCGCGTTTCCGTGAGATCGATTCTGGCGGGGATGGAAAATTGTCGCCAAGCCTCCCATGATTCAAAAAATATTGATCGCCAATCGCGGTGAAATTGCTCTGCGCATCGTACGTGCTTGCAGAGAATTGGGCATAAAAACCCTCGCCGTCTATTCCGAGGCCGACGTCCAATCCCTGCACGTGCAATTGGCCGATGAGGCGATCTGCATCGGCGGCCCCAAGAGCTCCGATAGTTACCTTCGCGCCGATCGCATCATCAGCGCCGCCGAAATCGCTGACGTCGACGCCATTCACCCCGGTTACGGCTTTCTCTCCGAAAACGCCAAATTCGCCGAGCAATGCGAATCGTGCAACATCAAGTTTATCGGCCCCAAATCTAAATCCATCAAAATGATGGGTGATAAGGCGATCGCCAAAGACACCGTCCGAAAAGCAGGCGTACCGATCGTGCCTGGCTCGGATGGCCCGGTGGATTCGGAATCCGAAGCGGTTAAAGTCGCCCGCAAAATCGGTTATCCGGTAATCATCAAAGCTGTCGCCGGCGGCGGTGGCCGCGGCATGCGCATCGCGCACAACGACGTCTCCTTCGCCAAAGAATACCACGTCGCCCGCAACGAAGCCGAAAAAGCCTTCGGCAACGGCCAAGTTTATATCGAGAAGTACATCGAGAAACCCCGGCACATTGAATTCCAGATTTTGGCCGATTCCCACGGTAAGGTCATTCACCTCGGTGAACGCGATTGCTCGGTGCAACGCCGCCATCAAAAACTGATCGAAGAATCGCCTTCGCCGTTTCTGACGCCCGATCTGCGTAAAAAAATGGGCAAAGCGGCCGTCCGCGCCGCCGAAGCCGCCGATTACGAGAACGCCGGCACCATTGAGTTCCTCGTCGATGCGAAGGGAAATTATTACTTCATCGAGAGATCGGAAGACACACGTCTGAACTCCAGTCACTAAT
>CAJAFD010000143.1 GCA_903938935.1 uncultured Opitutia bacterium | reverse complement strand
TTGAAAAAACTGGGGCAGCGAAGGGCGGTCGCGCCACTCGGGCAACGTACGGATCGAGGGTTCGAGCCCGTGGATGCCGGTGGTGCTGGGGCGCAGGCCCATGAGCAAACTCGTGCGGGACGGGTTGCAGAGTGGGGCTTGCGCGTGGGCGTTGAGAAAGGTGGTGCCGCGGCGCGCGAGGGCGTCGAGGTGAGGGGTCTGCGCGAGCGGATGGCCGCCGAGCGGAGCGACCCAGTCGTTGAGATCGTCGACGAGGATGAGGAGGACGTTGGGTTTCGCCGGAGCTGAGCCTTTGGCGGTTTCGACGGCGAAACCGGTGGCCATCGTGGCGACGCAAATCGAGAGCAAGCGGATGGAAGTCACGGTAAATAGAGCGAAAGGAAAAAGCCCACTAAAGCGAGGCAGCCTGGGCCCGGCTCCACGTCTCCTAAGCGGCGGTGAGATCGGCCAAGCGGGTGGGTTCGCGGGTGGCGAGATGGTTGGTTTCGCCAAGGTCCCCGGCGAGGTAGTAGAGTTGCCAAGGGCCGGTTTGGTCGCGTGTGGGTTCGCGCAGGAGTTTCTCATCACCTTGGCGCAGGGTGGCCTGGTGGCCGTCGGGTTTAGGCAATGGCGGAGCGTATCGATCTCGGCCGTTTTTTCTTCAGCGTTTTCGTTTGGCGGCGATGACAAGGAGTTCCACGGCCGTGAGTTTGTCTTTGCCGCGTCCCATCGCCTCTTTTCCTGCAATGAGGTCTGGCAGTGAAATCACCCAGCAAACGCGTCCGTCCACTTCGAATTTCTCCGCCGTAGATTTCAACCGTGCGAAATCACCGACGCCTAGCACCGAGGAGAGAATGTCTACGACCCCGACGTCGGTTTCCAGATAGAGATTATTTACCGGCTCACCGGCCTTGGGGAATTTCAGAAACGAAAGCCGCTCCGGGGTCATGCGATGACGGGGATTCCAGTCCGCGAGGGTGCGACGCAACAGCTCGATGTTTTCGTTAGTCAGGACGGCGCAGATATCCAAGTCGCGCGTGACTTGAGATGAACCGTAAGTGACCGCTGCGTAGCCACCAATCATGACAAACTCGAACCCCGAGTCCGTTAACTTAGCGATCAGCTGGCTGAAGTCCGGTGTCATGGGCAGCTTTAGCTTGCTGTAATTTTAAAATGAATCGTAACGCGCCGTCGTGCTGCCGCCAACGATCCTCCACTCGGAGCGCGAGATTGGTATCGATCAAGTCGAGATCGATCCCTGCTTCGCGCGCCTGCTTAAGTAATTCGTTGTCCAGCACCATGCCCCCACGAAAACCGGATCGTCACCGCCCGCAACGCGAAACCTCGGCTTTCGCCAAACCTGCGCGATTTACTTAAACAGCGCGGGCTCGAAGTCGCCCGCATTGACCCAATTGGTTTTTATTTTTTCACCGCGCATGTAGCGTTCGTAAAAACCGACGTGGGCAGGGTTTGAATGCGGATAGCGGTCGAAACGGTCGCCTTGGCCAAACATGCGCGGGTCGCCTTGCACTTTGAGTTCGGCGTAGAGCGCGGCTTGGAGGTTTTCGCGGGTCGCACGCAGGGCGGGATCGGCAGCGAGGTTTTTCACGCAGTCGGGATCGGTGGTTAAACGGTAAAATTCGGTCGCGGGGCGGCGACCGAAGCAGAGGGCCCAGTGCGGATCAGCGGGATTCGCGCGATGGGCCTCGAGGATTAAGGACTTGGTGGCGCCGCCGTCGACGTTGAGGTAGCCCGTCTCGGGGTTGCAGGCGGGCCAGCGGCTGGGTTCGAAATTTTCGAGATAAAGCTGATCGTCGCGGACGATGCCGCGGATCGGGTAGCCGACGTCGCCCGGGCGGCCGATGTCGTGACGCTCCATGCCGATGAGGACGTGGTCGCGGGCGGGATTGATTTGGCCGGAGCCGGCGGCGCGAAAAATATCGGTGAGGCTGCGGCCAGGTGACGGCGCGAGGCCGGATTGGGCCCAGGACAAACCGGCGAGCTCGAGGAAGGTCGGCGCGAAATCGATGAAGCTGACGTAGTCTTGGACGACGCGGCCGTGGCCGGTGATGCCTCGGGCCCACATGGCGGCGAGCGGCACGTGATTGGAGGCTTCGTAGGCGCTGCCT
>CAJAFD010000142.1 GCA_903938935.1 uncultured Opitutia bacterium | reverse complement strand
GCGGAAATCAGGCTTTGTCGCCCGCCGTCGCGACCGAGGGCGTGAGCGATTCGCCTTTCACGCGGATGCCCGTGAGTTTTTCGATCACGAAAAGCGCCTGATCTTCGGCGATATCTACGAGCGTGTGACGTTGGTGAATATCAATCGCGCCGACGACATTGCCGGGCAGACGCGTGACCCCAGCGACTTTGCCCACGATATCCGCAGGCGTGACGAGGTGTTTGCGCCCGACGTTGAGGAAGATCGTCGTGAAGCCTTTTTCCAAACCCGTGCGCGCGGGCGGCGCGAAATCGCCCTCGGCTCGAGCAGGTTCGCGTTCCACGGCGACCGGCGCGGCGACTTTAGGGCGCGAGGCATAACTCGTCGGGCCGGACGACTTGGGCGCGTCCGCCTGAGCCGAGCCCGCGGCGAGCGCTGGGGCGGCTTTCTTCGTTGCCCAGCTCGGCGCCGAACTGGTCGGGGCCTTGGGCGCAGGTTTGGCGTCCGGCTTGTCTGGACCGGCACCGCCGCCTTGCAACAAGTGAATCAAGGCCGAGCAAATATCCGTGCTCGGATAACCCTGTTCCAACAAACGATCGATCATGCGGTCTTGTCTGCGGAATTTGGCGGCATTGAGCGTGTCGCGCAGTTTTTCGAAAAACACATTTTCACGCGCTTCCTCGACTTGATCGAGCGAGGGAATGTTTTCGCGGCGGATCTTAAGTTTGGCGTAACGGATGAAATTCTGGAGGACCCAGAGTTCACGGCCGCAGACGAAGGTGAACGCGCGACCCGACTTGCCCGCGCGGCCAGTGCGACCGATGCGGTGCGTATAATCTTCGGCGTCGTTCGGCAAATCGTAGTTGAAGACGACTTCGAGGTCATCGACATCGAGCCCGCGCGCGGCGACGTCGGTCGCCACGAGGAACTCGAAGCCGCGCTTGCGGAATTTATCCATGACGCGGTTGCGCTGCATCTGCGTGATGTCGCCGTGCAGGCGGTCAACCGCGTAACCGCGCGCAGAGAGGATCTCGGCGAGTTCGTCGCACATGATCTTCGTGCTGCAGAAAATGATGCCGTAGCGGAAATCATGCACGTCGATCAGGCGCGTGAGCGCCTCGATCTTCGAGCGACGGTCGACTTCAAAGTAAACCTGATCGACCTGCGGAGCGTTTTGAGCGGAGGACTCGATCTTGATCCAAGCGGGATCGCGCGAGTAGCGCTTAATCAGATCTTGGATCGCCTTCGGCATCGTGGCCGAGAAAAAGAGCAACTGGCGCTGATCCGGGACCGAAGAGAGGATTTTTTCGATGTCTTCGCGGAAACCCATGTCGAGCATGCGGTCGGCCTCGTCGAGAATCACGAGCTTCAGTTTATCCAACTTCAGCGAGCCGCGCTCCATATGATCCATCAGACGACCAGGCGTACCGATGACGACCTGCGCGCCGGCATCGAGCCCGCGGAATTGGCGCTCGTAACTTTGGCCACCGTAAACGGGCAACTCGCGGAGACCGCGTTTGAAAAACGCCAGTTTCGCCACTTCTTCTGCGACTTGGACCGCCAATTCGCGCGTCGGCAGCAAAATCAAAACCTGTACGGCGCGGCTCTGTACGTCGACTTTGTCGATAGCGGGAATGGCGAACGCGGCGGTCTTGCCGGAGCCGGTCGAGGACTGACCGACCACATCGCGCCCAGCGAGAATCGTCGGAATCACCGCGGTCTGAATGGGCGATGCTTCCTCAAAGCCCATTTTTTCCACGGCTTTGAGTAGCTCGGGCGAAAGGCCCAATTCGGTAAAGAGACGTTTTTCCATAACTCAAACTGACCCGCCCCGGGACAAATTGAGAGCTAAATCTATGCTACCGGCCAATGCTGCCGCAACTTGCGCCGAACGAATTGCACGCTCTCCGCCAATTGCTCCATGCCATCGACCCCATCCTCGATGCTCACCCAGCCGTCAAAACCCACGGCTTTCAACGTCCCAAAGATCGCGTCGTAGTCGTTCAAACCTTTGCCGATCGTCCCGTGCCGGAGGCGTTTGGCGTAGCCCTCCGCCCCGGTTTCATCGCGGCGCAAATCCTCGATCGTGCCCTCGGCCAGATAGCGATCACTCGCATGCATGGTCACGACGCGGCGCTTCACCCGCTCGAGCAACTCCAGCGGATCATCCCCCGCGAGAAAAGCATTACTCGGGTCGTAGTTCACACCGAAGCGCGGGTGCTTCACGCGTTCCACCAGCTCACAAAACACATCCATCTTCTGGGCAAACTCTGGGTAACTCCAAAAATCATCCTTGTAGTGATTCTCGATAATCAGGGTGACGCCGCAGCGTTCCGCCTCGGGCAAACAGGCCTCGATACTCTGTGCGACCAAATCGAGCCCGCGCTCCCGCGTCAGCTCCGGCCGCCGCTGACCAGAAAGCACGCGGCAATAACCTGCCCCCAGCGCCGCGGCCATGCGGATCCAGTTTTTTTCCTTCTCAATTTCCTGGGCGCGAAAATCCGCATCGGGGTGCGAGAAATCCGGTGAGCAACAGAGCATCGGAATCACCATTCCGCGCTCTTCCACCGTGCGCCGCGCCGCCGGCCACTTCGCCGGATCAGCCAACTCCAGCATGCCGCTGTAATACTCCAGCCCATCGAGGCCGAGTGGAGCCGCGAGCTCGACCCATTCGCGCAACGTCATCGTGCCGTCCTTGCAGAGCGCCCGCATGAAGGCTTTGGGAAATGCAGCGAGTTTGGGCATTTTTATTTTTTTGAAAAAATTAAATCTTCACCGCATTGCGACCGAACACCGAAAATTGCTCCAACTCGACGACCGAGCCGGTGATGGGCCGCGATTCATCGCCGAGCCAATACACGGCCGCCGCGGCGATTTCTTCGGGGCGCATTAAGCGGCCCGAAGGCGCAAACACCGCCGGCACATGCTCGGGCCAATCCGCGGCCTGGCCCCATTTTTGTTGGTCCGCATACTCGCGCGCCGTCAGCACCCAACCGACGTTGAGATGGTTAATCCGCACTCGGTCCGTACCGTGCGCGTTGGCGAGATTACGCGACAGCGTCTGCAGCGCGCCTTTGGAAATACTGTAATCGAGAAGCGTAGCTTCGCCGCTGTACGCGTTGATCGAACCGATGTTTAACACGCAGCCTTGATTCGCTTTCAGATCGGGAAACGCCGCCTGAATCAGAAAAAATGGGGCCCGCACGTTGATCGCCATCGTGCGGTCAAAATTTTCCACGGTCGCCGTCGCCAACGTACTGCGCGGCACAATTGCGGCGTTGTTCACCAGCGCATCGACCCGCCCAAAGGCCGCGCGCGCCGCGGCCACGATGCGGCCCGCGCTCGTCGGATCCGCCAAATCGTCGAGGTGCAACGCCGCCGCCGCACCTAGTTTTTTCACGACCGCTTCGCCGTCCGCACGCACGATCCCGTGCACCAGCACGCGCGCGCCTTCCGCGACGCAACGCTCCGCGATCGCCTGACCGATCCCCGAAGTACCGCCGGTGACGATGATGACTTTATCCTTTAAGCGCATGGTCGAAACGCCTGCCGATTAGACCGGTTTCAACACCGCTTTCACGATCGCACCCGAGTGCATTTTTTCAAACGCGTCGTGCCACGATTCGAGTCCCCATACGCCGCCCATGATGGGCCGCACATCGAGTTGGCCCGAGGCCAAGAGCGCCAGCACGCGCTCCCACACCGGCCAATTATGACTAAAGCTGCCTTGGAGCGTGATGTTTTTCTGCACGAGCGGATCGAGCGAGAAACCCAGCGGCTGCGGGCCCCAACCCACTTTGCTGATCCAGCCATTGGGACGCACCAATTCCATTGCGACTTTCAACGCGGCCGACGCACCCGCCGCATCAATCACCCCGTCCACGCCGAGACCATCGCGCGACTTGGCCCACGCGGTCGCATCACCGACGATGACTTCACAGCCATAAACTTTCGCCACTTCGAGGCGCGTGCGATCACGCTCAAGCCCGACGAGCGCCACCTGCGCCCCCGCGAGTCGCGCCATCGCCGCGCACAAAATTCCGATTGGGCCAGGCCCGAGCACAACCACGCGATCGCCGGGCCGCACGCGAGCGTTGTTGATCACGGCGTTGAAGGCCACGCAGCACGGCTCGGTGAGCGCGGCTTGTTCCATCGCCAGCCCATCGGGCACGCGATGCAAGCAACGCGCCGGCACGCGCACAAAGCGAGTCATCGCGCCATTGACGCCATAGCCGAAGCCCTTGCGCGAGGGCTCCAAGTTATAAAGTCCTTCGCGCGTCAGCGGGCTATCGGGATCAATCACCG
>CAJAFD010000141.1 GCA_903938935.1 uncultured Opitutia bacterium | reverse complement strand
CGGCTTTGAAGGAATGAAACTGAACCATCGACGCACGCGCTGGAGCGCGGCTGGCGGCGAGGTGACGCAGAAGGAGTTTTTGGAGGGCGAACTCGAACGGTGAGACGCGTCCATCGGCGTGCACAAGCGCGTCGAGGGTTTCAAAAAACGGCGCGAGCGCGGAGGGACGGAGCGTTTTTAGCGCGGGTAGGGCGAGTTGGAGGAGCGGGAGTTTGTGCTCGGGACCTAGATCGCGGAGCGAGGAGTCGAGCGATTCTAGCACGTGCAGCGCTTCGCCGCCGGCGCGACGGGCGATCAGGGCGAGTTGGCGGCGCTGGACGTTGTCGTCGTCGTTATCGATCAGCAGGCCGTAAAGTAAGGTTGGCGCTTCGCTGGGCGCGTGGGCGGCGGCGAGGAGGCGAGGCGGCAGCGCGGCGTGCAGCTCCTGCGCCTCCGCAAGCAGCGCGGGGGTGAGCGTGCCGACGGAAGCGAGGACGTCGTTGGGTTGAAAGGCCGGGCGGGTGCGCGCGGGGGCGAGACCGGCGGAGACGAATGATTCACGTGCGACGTCGACGATTTGCGGCGGCTCGATGAAGGTGCCGTCGAAGGCGGGTTCGATGGCGCGGATGCGTTCATCCAGCGGCGGGTGCGTGGCCCAGAGGCCGCCGAAGTTAGAGCGGAAACTTTGCGCGAAAAAGAAATGGCCGATCGCCGCGCTCTTGGAGGTTTGCAGGGAGGAGCCTAGGGCGAGCCCGCCGATTTTTTTGAGGGCGCCGCCGAGGCCAGTGGGATTCCGCGTGAATTGGACGGCGGAGGCGTCGGCGAGAAATTCGCGTTGGCGGGAGACGGCGGCTTGGATGAGGCGGCCGAAAAAATAGCCGACGTAGCCGATGATTAAGAGCCCGAGGCCGACGGCGCCGATGGCGACCAAGATGCATCCAGAGTTTTTGTTGTCGCGCGAGGAGGTGACGCGGGCGCGGCCGAGCGACCAGAGGATACCGCGGCCGGCGAGGCCGATGACGAGGATGCCGAAGATGAGCGACGTCAGGCGCAGGTTGAGGCGCATGTCGCCGTTGAGGATGTGGCTGAACTCGTGACCGATCACGCCTTGGAGTTCGTCGCGCGTGAGTTTTTCAAGCGTACCGCGCGTGACGGCGACGACGGCATCGGCGGTGGTGAGGCCGGCGGCGAAGGCGTTGATGGCTGGCTCGTCGTCGAGCACGAAGACCGCGGGCATGGGCACGCCCGAGGCGAGAGCCATTTCTTCAACGACATTGAGCAGGCGGCGCTCGGCGAGATCGGTGGTGTGCGGATCGACGCGGCGTCCGCCGACGCTTTCGGCGACTGCGGAGCCACCGGCGGAAAATTCACTCCATTTATAAAGCGAGGCGAGGCCGATGACGGCGAGCGTGCCGAGTGAAACGACGGCGAGGAGCTGCGGTTGCCAGAGGGCGAGTGGGCGTGCGGGTTGAACGTAGCCGTAGCGGTCGCGGGTGCGGGCGGATTTTTGGGTAATTTGCCCGGTGAGAAAAATCGCGCCAAAGTAGCCCGCCGCGATCGTGCCGAGGACGGCGAGCGAGAAGAGCACGACGAGCCGTGACGTGCGCTTTTTGGCGCGGGCTTGGGCCTCGAAGAAATCCATCGCGACTCAGTTTTACGGAGCGGGCAGCGGGTCGAGCAGCACGATCAGTAAGGTTGCGATGGGGCCCAATAAAAGGCTCAGAAAAAACCAAACCCAAGCGCGGCGGTGTTTGGATTGGGCGAGCCCGGCGTTGATCAAGGCAAGCGTACCCCAGCCGATCGCGTAATCTGGCGCGGAATTTTTCACGGTAAAAATACGAGACGGATCGGCTCCTCTTGATGCTGGTTCCGGACTTAGTTGAACGAAACCTTAGGCGCGTTGCGCTCGGTGGGGTCTTCGATCTTAAACAGCTCGGCTGGGAGGAAACCAAACATGCCGGCGAAAACTACATTCGGGAAAATCTCGCGGGCGGTGTTATAGGCCATGACCGCGTCGTTGTAGGCTTGGCGGGCGAAGCTCACTTTGTTCTCGGTCGAGGTGAGTTCCTCGGTGAGCTGCATCATGTTTTGGTTGGCTTTGAGATCGGGGTATTGTTCGGAGACGACCATGAGGCGGGAGAGCGCGCCGCCGAGGCCGGCTTCGGCGGAGAGGAGGCCTTTCATGGCGTTGGCGTCGGCGGGATTCGCGGCAGCGGCGGACGCGGCGGCGGCGGCGATGTTGCGGGCTTTGATCACGGCCTCGAGTGTGCTGCTTTCATGTTTCATGTAGCCCTTGGCGGTTTCCACGAGATTGGGGATGAGATCATAGCGACGCTTTAACTGGACGTCGATTTGGGCGAAGGCGTTTTTGAAGCGGTTGCGGAGTCCGACGAGTGCGTTGTAAATGCCGGCAATCCAGAGGGCGGCGATGACGAGGACGGCGGCGATGACGCCTAGTACGATAAGGATAATCATGGAAGTGGGTGGAGTTAAATAGACACGCCAGATATGTGCAGTCGCTCACCGCGTTGCGAGGCGGAATGCGTTACATCGCGGTTGATTGTTTCCATCAGGAGAAGCAAGTTGGCGCGGTAACTCATGCGTCTTCGTCGAACCTCGATTTATTTTTCAATCTGTTTGGTCGCCGTAGTGGCGGTGGTCGGGGAGTCGGCGCGAGCCCAAGAGATTGAGGCTTTGAACCGACCGGTGCCACTGGCGGCGGCGAGTGCGGTGACCGCGGTGTCACCGGGGGCGGCGGCGCTCACGCTCGCCGCGGCGCAGCGCGCGCAGGAACTCGGATTTCCGGCGACGGCGGTTGAACTTTACCGCGCAGCCCTAGCGGCACCGAGCGCGGATCGGGCCACGCTCACGCTGGGATTAGTGACGGCGTTGCTCGACGACGGACGCGTCGCCGAGGCGGAGAGTGCGTTGAATGGCTGGATCGGCTTGCGTGGCAGCGCGTGGCAGTTGCGGGCCGGACTCGCGGCGGCGACGGCGCGCAAAATCGATGCGGCCAAGGCGGCGCTCGCCGCCGTCAAAGAAACGGAATTGGCGCCCAGCGACCGCGCGTGGTGGTTTTATTTGCAAGGCTTACTCGCGGGCGAATCGGGTGACGTGAAGGCGACGAATAAATTTTTCGAGCAAGCGCAGGCCGCGGCGGTGACGGAGTTGGCGCGGACGCGGTTTCGCCTCGATGCGGAGCGGATTTTACTCCGGCGCAGCGGCACCGGCAACGAGGCCGATCTGGCCGGGCAACGCCAAGCGATGACGCGCTTCGCGGGCCAGGCGACCGGCTACGGCGCGGCGCGGACTTATGCGGCAAATTTAAACGCGCTCGGTCGTAAATCTGAGGCGGTGGCGGTGATCCAGCAGCAGTTGCTCGGCTTGCCGCGGGATGAGCGTCAGTTCGCGGATGATTTTAGACTGTGGCTCGGGTTGATCGCGGGCGCGACCGATGGAGTGGGACGCACGGCGTTGCTCGAACTCGTAGCGCGCGGACGCGATGGGGTGCGGCAACGCTTGGCGTTGCGCTTGCTCGCGCAGGCCTCGGAGAAAAATCCGGGGCGCGGCCAATTGCGCGCGGAGCTCGGGCGCTGGATCGCGGAGACGCCAGCGCATGCGTTGCAGGAAGAATTTTATTTGTATCGGGCGAATCTGTTGCTGGGCGACAAAAGCTATGCGGCCGCCGAGGACGATGCGCGGGCGCTGTTGGAAAAATTCCCCGGTTCTCCTCTGCGCGCTGAGGCTTGGGAAGTGCTCACGGGCGCAGCGTGGGAGCAGCGACGTTATCGCTTGGCGGCAGACAGCGCGAAGAAAGCGGCGGCGGCGTTGCCGGCGGGGGCGCGGCGGGCGGAGTTGGGCGTGTTGGTGGCGGAGGCGTGGTTCCGCGCGCAGGATTTCCGGCCGGCGGCGGATGCGTATGCGGCGGTGTTGCGAGATCCGCCGGTGGGACTGAAACCGGAGATATTGAGCGCGCTGCGTTTTCAACGCGTGCAAGCGGAGATCGAGGCCGGCACGCCGGAGGCCGCGCAGACGGTGCTCGACGCGCTTGCGGCGGAGCCGGGGTTTGCCGTCGAAGATCGTTGGCAGGCGGAGTGGAATTTGGCGCGAGCGTTGCAGGCGCGCGGGGCGAGTGGCGTGGCCGCGGCTTTTGCGCGCGTGGAGCGGTTGCTGGGCGGGACGGTGGAGGCTGGGTTGCCCGCGAAGTTGCGGGCGCGGCTGGAGTGGCTGCGCGCGCGATTAGCGCTCGACGTGGAGCCGGCTCAGCCAGCGAAGGCGTTGGAATATCTGCGGGCATTGACGTCGGAGGCGTTGGCGAAGTCGTTAGCGAATGAATCGGTGGCGCTGCGCACGGAGTTGGCGAGTGCGGCGGCGTTGTTGCAGGCGCAGGCGCTGTTCAAGCAGGGCAAGGAAGAGGCGGGCGTGGCGCAGTTGAAAAAACTGCGCGAGGATTTCAAGGACACAGATGCGGCGGTGGCTTCGTATTTAGAAGAAGCGGATCACTACGCGAAGCAGTTCAACGCGGTGCAGGCGCAGCAGCTGTATACGGATTTAGCGGAAAAGTTTCCGGGTAACATTAATGCGCCCTACGCGTTGTATTTTGCGGCGTTGCAGGCGGAGGCGAGCGGTGAGGCGCGTTTGCCGAAGGCGCAAAATTTACTGGATGATTTGGTGCGAGAATACCCGCAGAGTGAACTCGTGTTTGCGGCGAGGTTGAAGCAGGGGCATTTGTTGCGCAAACTCAGCCAGTTTCCACAGGCCCAACAAACTTATGAGTCGCTGGTGAACGCATTCGCGACGAGTCCAGATGTGGTGTTGGCGCAGCTGGCGTTGGCGGAGTGTCACAACGCGCAGGCGGCGAGTGATCCGTCGCACTTGGAGAGCGCGTTGGTGTTGCTCGAGCATGTGCGCGATCGCGTGGATGCGCCCTTGGATGTGCGAATCGAGGCGGGCTTTAATCTGGGTGTCGTGTTGCGTCAGCGCGGCGAGCTGGAGAAAGCAGCCGTGGGTTGGTGGCGCGATGTGGTGTCGCCGTTTTTACTGGATGCGAAAATGGCCGCGCAGCTGAGCGAGCGGGCGAAGGGGCGTTACTGGATGGCGCGGACGTTGATCGAGTTTGGCGGCTTGCGCGAGCAGCAGGGCAAACTCGAGGAGGCGAAGGAGGCGTGGTTGCTTTTACTCAAGGCGGGATTGCCGGGTGAGGCGCAGGCGAAGGCGCGTCTGGCGAAATATGGAGTCGCGGTGCCGCCATGATGCTCGCTGTGGCGGGCCTACGGTTTCGCGTTTGCGGAGTCGGGGCGGGGCCGTGTAACACTCTTTTTAAATACGATGTCTGTTTTTAATTTTACGATTTTCGCCAAGGGCGGCCCGATGATGTGGGTGCTGTTGGCGTTGGGTTTATTGACGGTGTTGCTCGCGTTGGAGCGGGTGTTGTTTTTGCACCGTGGGCAGATCCGGGCGACGACGTTTCTCGAGGGGATAAAGAATATTTTGGCCAAACGGCGCTTGGTGGAAGCGTTGACGGTGTGCGAGGAGACGCCGGGGCCGGTCGCTGCGGTGGTGAAGGCGGCGTTGCTCCACGCGGAGGCGGATGTCGCGGCGATGCGTTTTCATGTGCAGGAGGCGGCGATCGTGGAGTTGCCCGCGCTGGAGCGTCGGCTCGGGAGCATCGCGACGATCGCGCAAGTCGCGCCGATGGTCGGGTTGCTCGGGACCGTGCTCGGGATGGCGACGACGTTCTTGGCGTTTGAGAAAGACTATATGAGTGCGAGTGCGTTGGCCACGGGCATGTGGCAGGCGTTGTTGTGCACGGCGGGTGGGTTGATGTTGGCGCTGCCGGCGCATGTGGCGCATCATTTCCTGAGTGGGCGCGTGCGCTCGATCGTGCGCGATGTGGAATGGGCGGGCAACGAGATCATGCGTTACCTGCAAAATGATTATCGTGGACGGAAGCCCGGTGGTTCGGAGGTCGTGGAAACATGATCACGCGACCGCTCGATCTCGCGGCGCATTTGCGCGTGCCGCCGCGGTGTTTTGATTTTTTATTTTATGTGAATGCGGGTTTGCTCGTTTTATTTTTCACCTTGTTTGGTTCGCGCTTTGTGTTGGCGCCCGGGCTTGGGGTAGATTTTCAGGTGCCGGAAATGGCGGGTGCGACCGCGGGCGCGCAGCCGACGACGCACCGGATCACGGTGCGGCGCACGGGGCAGATTTTTGCGGATGACGGGTTGGTGTCGTTGAAGCAACTTGGGTTGTGGCTGGAGCGGCAAAAAGCGACGACGTCGCAGCCGTCGTTATTGATTTTGGCTAGCTCTGGCGTGCGTAACGACGAGTTGGCGGAAATCGTCACGGTCGCGCGGCGGGCGGGTTTTGCGGTGGTCTGGGGTGCGTTGGAGCCGACGGATGGAGGCGAGGGGAGTCGCAAGTGAGGACGCCTGCGCAGAGTGAGCGACGCCGCTGGGTTTGGGCAGCTTTGGGAGCGATCGCAGTGGTCTTCGTTTTTTTGATGTTGTTTCGCGCTCCGGTGGAACCGGCCGTGGAGCGTGGTTCGCTCGTGGTCAAGGGCCGCGCCCCGATTGCGGTCGTGCCGCAGGTGGGGTTTCGGCGGGTCGCGCCGGAGGAAGCGGCGTTGGTAGATCCGACGCCGTTGTTTTTGCCGACGGTGTGGAACACGGCGGAAAAAGAGGTCGCATTGCCGAAGGTGGGTGGGGCTTTTGCGGATTATCCGGCTCGCTTTACTTTTGAGGAGGTGGAATTTCGCTCGCTCGCTGCCAAAAAAGACCCGGCCGTGGATTTTTCCGGAGCATTGGCGTTGATTTCACCCGGAGTGGCGTTGCTCGGAATCGGTCGCAGCTCCGTCGACTTGCCGGCGTTATCGCGGCGGAGTGCGTTTTACGAAGTCGTCCCGGCGGCGGGAGGCCGCGTGGTGTTGGCTGAAGCGCTCGCCGAGGCGAAGCCCCCGGGCACGGGTGCTTGGGAGCCGATTGAATTTCTCGCCGTGGTGAACGCCGCGGGCCTGAGTGCGCCACTGGTTCCGACGGTCCGCTCCAAACTGGAGGAGGTGGATGCGTATTTCGCGAGTTATTTGACGCAACACGTGCGAATCGGCGCTAAATTGGCGCCCGGCGTGTATCGAATTTGGGTCGGACCTTAGTTTTTTATACAAAAGGTCAAGTTTGCTGTTGACGGCCCAAATCGTGGGAAGCACTTTCAACCCTCATTTTCGTTTTTTGGCACGGTCTCTTTGTCTGCCCAGATAGCTCAGTTGGTAGAGCACGTTCTTGGTAAGGACGAGGTCGCCGGTTCGACTCCGGTTCTGGGCTCCATGCCAAAAAACAACGTCGGTCCCGCTTCTACGACGTAAAACCAGAAGTCACATTTCATCCAAACCCAAACACACGTCTCCCATGGCTAAAGGCACATTCGAACGCACGAAACCGCACGTCAACGTTGGCACCATCGGCCACGTCGACCACGGTAAAACCACCACCACGACCGCAATCCTTGCCGTCCAGGCCCGCAAAGGCCTCGCTGAGGTAAAGACTTACGCGGACATCGCTAAAGGCGGCACCGTCCGCGACGCTTCCAAGATCGTCACGATCTCGGTTGCTCACGTTGAGTATCAAACCGAAAAGCGCCACTATGCGCACGTTGATTGCCCCGGCCACGCCGACTTCGTGAAGAACATGATCACGGGTGCCGCGCAAATGGACGGCGCCATCCTCGTCGTCTCTGCCGCTGACGGCCCGATGCCGCAGACCCGCGAGCACATCCTCCTTGCCCGCCAAGTCGGAGTGCCAAAGATCGTGGTCTGGCTCAACAAAGTTGACCTCATCGACGACAAAGAGCTCCTCGACCTCGTCGAGATGGAAATCCGCGAGCTTCTCTCGAAGTATCAATTCGATGGCGACAACGCCACGATCGTCCGTGGTTCCGCCACCGCCGCTCTTGATAACAAGCCCGAAGGTAACGACGCCATCACGGCCCTCATGGATGCTATCGACAAAGATATTCCTGAGCCCATCCGCGAGAACGACAAGCCCTTCCTGATGTCGGTCGAAGACGTGTTCTCGATCACGGGCCGTGGCACGGTTGCCACCGGTCGTATCGAGCGCGGCGCCTGCAAGATCAACGACACCGTCGAGATCATCGGCCTCAAAGACACCACGACTACCGTTATCACCGGTATCGAAATGTTCCGCAAGCTCCTCGACTCCGGTCAAGCGGGCGACAACGTCGGTATGCTTCTGCGTGGTATTGAAAAAGATGGTATCGAGCGTGGCCAAGTCATCGCCGCCCCGAAGTCCATCAAGCCACACAAGAAGGCCAAAGCTGAAATCTACGTCCTCTCTAAGGACGAAGGCGGCCGCCACACCCCGTTCTTCAACGGTTACCGTCCTCAGTTCTACTTCCGCACGACGGATGTGACCGGTATCGTCAACCTGCCGAAGGGCGTTGAGATGATCATGCCTGGCGACAATATCGCGGTCGAGATCGACCTCATCGTTCCGATCGCCATGGAAACGACCCAGAAATTCGCTATCCGCGAAGGCGGTCGCACCATCGGTGCCGGTCGTATAACCGAGATCATCGAATAAGTTCGATTAAATAACCTTAAACTCGACTCCGCCGAGGCCTCGTAACGGGGCCTCGGCTGCGTCGTCTAAGAAAGCCCATTCCACAGGCGTGTAGCTCAATTGGTAGAGTAGCGGTCTCCAAAACCGTTGGTTGGGGGTTCGATTCCCTCCGCGCCTGCCATATTCCGTTCATGAAAAATCCGTTCCGCAGCACCCGCATCTTCCTCGGCGAAATGGTCGGAGAGCTTCAAAAAGCTACTTGGCCCTCCCGCATAGAATTGCGTGACTCTACCATCGTGGTCGTCTTCGCCGCGGTTATCCTCGGTGTTTTCACCGCCATCAGCGATTTTTCGCTCACTCAAGTCGTGATCCTTTTCACCGATTGGGTCAGCTAACCTCGGTCCTGACCATCCATGTCCACTCAAACGACCGCGCCCGCCAGCGCCCGCGCGTGCCACACACACACACTCGCGTGTGCGCGCGCGCCCCGCGCCCCGCCACGCACCCTTCGGACCCAGGCTCGACCGCAGAATGCCGGTCACCGCCT
>CAJAFD010000140.1 GCA_903938935.1 uncultured Opitutia bacterium | reverse complement strand
CGGTCGTATCGTTTTCAAAAAATACACCAAGAAAAACATGGATATCGACCTTCGCGTGGCCACCGGCCCGATGAAGGATGGGGAGAAAGTCGTCATGCGTATTCTCGACAAACAGAAGTCGACGCTCCCCCTGCCCATGCTCGGGTTTTCTGATGAAAATCTCGCCAAGTACCGCGAGTGCATCCGCCAACCCTACGGGATGATCTTGCACTGCGGCCCGACCGGCTCCGGCAAGTCCATGACGCTCTACTCCGCCCTCGGCGAAGTGAACACCCCCGACGTCAACATCCAGACCGCCGAAGATCCGATCGAATACACGCTCGCCGGCATCAATCAGATGCAGATGAGCCGCGCCATCGGCCTCACCTTTGCCCGCGCCTTGCGCTGTTACTTGCGCATGGACCCAGACATCATTCTCGTGGGCGAAATCCGCGACGAGGAAACCGCCGGCATCGCGGTCGAAGCCGCGCTCACCGGCCACTTGCTCGTCTCGACGCTGCACACCAACGACGCCCCCTCGACCGTCGCCCGTATCGGCGAAATGGGCGTCGAGCCGTTTAACATCTCCGCCTCGCTCGTGTGCGTGTGTGCGCAACGTCTCCTGCGCCGCGTCTGTAAAAATTGCAAAGTCGCCTACGAACCCGCCGGCCGCGAAAAAGACATTATCGCCAAAGCGCTCGATGGTTGGACCGGCTCCATCTTCAAGTCGAACCCCCAAGGCTGCCCGTCGTGCAATGGCACCGGCTATAAAGGCCGCGTAGGCATCCACGAACTCATGGTAAATAGCGAGGAACTGACCGAGGCCATCAACAAAGAAGTGGAAGTCGCGCAGCTCAAGCGCATCGCCATGAAAAACGGGATGAAGACGCTCCACCAAGACTCGATGCTTAAAGTCAAAATGGGCCTCACCACCGTCGAGGAAGCCCTCGGCAACGTCCCGCCCGATTTGATTCTTTAACGCCCCGCGCCGACCGCGACCGCGGGTACGGCGGGATTGGCATCGCGCACGCAGCGGAAGCCGACGTGATTGCTGCCTGTATCGGCGGCGCCCTTACCGCGCGTGCCGACCATGTAGCGCGTGCAATATTGATCGGTGCACAAGTAAGAGCCGCCGCGTTGCACGCGTTTCGGCATCCCGGGTTCTTGCGGATCGAAACTTTCGGATTCGGCCACACCGCGCGGATCACGCACGACACCACCGCCGGCCGCGCGTTGCGCGAGCGCATAGGCATCGGGCCGGTACCAATCCGAGCACCATTCCCAGACGTTGCCGGCCATATCGTGGAGACCGTAGGCATTGGCCGGAAACGAAGCGACCGGAGCGATACCGCTGAAGCCGTCGTCCTCGGAATTTTTGTGCGGGAAAGCGCCTTCCCAAATGTTGGCCATCCAGCGGCCGTTGAGCGTGAGATCATCGCCCCACGTATAGCGGGCGCCGGTGAGGCCGCCGCGAGCGGCGAATTCCCATTCGGCTTCCGTGGGGAGCCGTTTGCCGGCCCAGGCGGCGTAAGCGGCGGCATCCACGTAGGCGATGTGGAGCACAGGGTCTTGATCATGGCCGACGATGGTGCTGTTGGGCCCGCTCGGGTGGCGCCAATCGGCGCCAGGCACGTAACGCCACCAGCGCAAGGCGTTGTCGAGGGGAACGGCTTCGCGCGGCGGCGAAAATACCACGGAGCCGGGCACCAACTGATCGGGCGTCGCGCCGGGATAGTCCTCCGCGCGGGGTTTGCGCTCGGCGAAAGTGATGTAGCCCGTGGCCGCGACAAAGCGCGCAAACTCGGCATTGGTCACCTCGGTGCGATCCATCCAAAAAGGCGCGATAGCGACGCGATGCACGGGACGGGCGTCGTCCATGGGTTCGTTGCCACCGCAGAGATCGGCGCGGGGATCGGTGCAGCCATGGAAAATTCTCCGCCGGGGATCCAAACCATGCCACTCGGGGCGGGCGCTGGCGCTGGTGCGGTCGTGGGGACGGTAGGCAGAAAACGGTCGGCCACAGCCCCAACCGGCGCGACGGACGCGACGGGCGTGGTGGGCTTGCGCGCCAGATACGCGGGCTGGGCGCTCGCGGTGAGGCTCGCAAAAATAAGGCCGCAACCCGCGAGCTGTCGCAGTGATTTCATCATGTTAAGAAACCTAACCTCAGACGAGGCGCAGGCCGAGCATTAAGGATCGACGTCGTAAACTTCGACGAGACCGATGCCGGTGTTGTTGGTGGTACCCGCGCCGCTGAGTTGGGCGGTGTAGGAACCAGGGGCGAGCATGATGATGATGGCCGAGTCGGCGCTCCCGTTGGCGAGCGGGAAGGCGCCCGCAGCCACGCTGGCCGAGGCGATGTAGGCGGCGTTGTCACCGCTGGCCCAGTTATCATTGGTGGCGAGAGTCGTACCGGCAGCGTTGAGAAGTTTCAATTGGGGATCAGGTAAAACGGCGTTGCCGAGGCCGAAATTGCGCAGCGTGGGGCCGATGCCGCGCACGAGGATGCGGCGCGAGACGGTGCCGTTGACGACGAAGCCGGCGATGAGAATATTTTCACCGGTGCCGACGTTGGCGCGCGTGGAGAGGTTGATCGCTTTGGGCCCGGTGAGTCCGGTGCTGGCGTCGTAAACTTCGACAAGGGCGACGCCCGTGCCGTTAGCTGCACCGCGGGCTTGCACGGTGTAACTGCCGGCGTTGAGCGTGG
>CAJAFD010000139.1 GCA_903938935.1 uncultured Opitutia bacterium | reverse complement strand
TCCAGGCTGATGGATCGAAGACGGTCGTAGCTATGTAGCGGAAGGGCTTGGCGCCGGGCTGGACCACGTTGTTCCAATAGTAGATAAGGATGAGCTTACCGTCGGGGCGCTGAGCCATTACCGGATAACCCACGTCGCGGTTGGCGCCGTCGCCGGAACGAAGGGGGATCTCATTGCCCCACGATTTTCCTTTGTCGGAGCTGAGGCGCATCGCCATCCGAGAGCCGTGGGCGCTGCGGTAGGCGTAGGCAAGGGCGAGGCGGCCGTCCTTTAGTCGGAGCAGCGCGGGAGGCGAGCCACCGTGGCCGGTGTCGGCGACGGGGTCCTTCATGCGCTGCCAAGTCACCCCATTGTCAGGCGACAGATGGGCGGTCATCAAGTCGAGGCTTGTGCCGGTGCGGGTGCGGATCGTGGTGTAGAGTTCGGTGGGGGAGAGCCGCTCGGAGGAGGGCATGATGTCGAAGCCGGCATGTTCCGCTCCGAGGTAGCTGAGAAACTGCCAGTTCATGCCGCCGTCGATCGTTCGAACGCTGGCGACGCGGCCTTCCTGCTTGTTGGCCTTGGCGGTCGTGATCAGCGCGGTGAGGCTGCTCTTGCCATCAACGAAGTAGTCGTTGCGCGTGGCCACGCCGGCGGTCCCGAGATTAGGAAAGCTGAAAGGACCGTTCCAGGATTTACCCTTGTTGTTGGAGTGGTAAAAGATCGAAGGACCGTCGTCGTTGTTGTTGAGCCGCACGAAGGCGAGGACGAACTCCGGGTGGGTGAAGTCCATCGGTTGGTCGAGCGCCTTGGCTACGACGGCCTTGTCGGCATCGATGGTGTGGTCATAGGCGATGGCCTTTTGGCCCGCGTCGTAAGCATCCTCGATGGACCACGTTTTGCCGCCGTCAAAGCTGCGCGCGTACTTGTGGCGGGCGGACTTCTGATCGTAGGTGTGTAGACCGCGGCTCTCAGCGTATTTGGCCTCGACGAAGCCGACGAGGATTTCGTTATTCCACATCCAAATGCCGCCATTGGCGGGCCAAGCGGCAAAGCGGCCGTCCTGCTGGTAGAGAATCGAGTGCTCAATACCCGCCCCGACCGGGGCGGCCGGAGTCTGGGCTTGGGCTGGCAGGGTGGTGCCGCAGCTGAAAGCAAGGGCGAGGAGGGTCGTTCGAATTGCAGAGGACTTCATGACGGGGGTTATGCTGCAGTGGAGGACGCTGGGCAGGAACGTGCCTAGCAGGGGCGGTAAGTTCGCGGTGCGTCGGCTAAATGTGCAACAGGCTATGGGCCCCGCGACCAATGAACACGGGATGTAAAGGTCAACGAAGTGAGTCAACCCCGAACGGCGTGCGGTTCTTTCGAGGTACGGTTGCGCGCCATCGTGCGAACCCGCGTGAGCCGGAGTCGCCGCACAGGAGCGTCGCCCGGGCTTGCTTCTTCGCTGTCATGGTCGGATCCTTTTTTGAGGCCCAACTCGTGTCCGTCATATCGGGGTAACCTCAATACTGGGTGCTTTTTTTAAATTACCATGAGCCCCTCACGCCGGCCAAGCCGAGACGTGGGGTTCCAGTGTTGACCACGCCATCGGCGCTGCGGCCGGTTTCGATGCGGGCGTTGCCTAAATTTTCTGCACTCACGAAAAGCTCCCAACCCCGCCCGAGTGGATAAACCGCGCCTAAATCGATCACGGCGACCTCGCCGAGCCGCAGCGTGTTTTCATCGTCTTCATATTGTGCGCCGATCCAGCGCAGGCGGGGCGTCAGCGTAATGCCACCGGGCGCGCGCCAAGTGCCACCGAAGGTCATGGCGTGGCGTGGGACCTGGGCGACGCGTTTGCCCTCGAGCGCCGGGGCGACATCGGCTCGACGTACCGTGGCGTCATTCCACAACGCTTCGGCGGTGAAACGCAGGCGATCGTTCAACCGATAGTTCGTCGAAAATTCGATGCCGCGCACGCGGGTCGTGTCGAGGTTCAGGCGTTGGCGGCCGAGGCCACCGGCGGCGAGCGTACCAACAATCGGAAACGTACCCGGACCGCGCGCTACGGTGACGTTGCCCACGGCATCGCGGAGCTCGTTCCAAAAAATGGCGCCCGTAAGCCCGAAGGCGCCGCGCGTCCAATCGGCGCCGATTTCCGCGCTCGTCACGCGTTCGGTGCGGAGCGCGGGATTCGCTTCGGTCACCGTCGAGCCGGCGCGGAAGGGGCGATAAAGTTCGTTGAGCGTCGGACGGCGAAAGGCTTGTTGCGCGGCGGCGCGCAACCGAAGTTCGGATGTAGTGCGCCAGACGAGACCGGCGCTGGGGCTGAATTCGATGCCGTTTTGGTCGGCGTAATGATCATCGCGCGCGAGTGCGCCCGTGGCATTGATCGATTCGCGCCGATGTCCGTCCGACTCGAGCCAATCATCGAGTCGCGCGCCCAACGTCAGAGTGAAGTCGTGGGCGAGCGGTTGCTCGTGCAACGCGAAGAGTCCCGCGAAGGCTTGCCGGCCGCCGGCGAAGCGTTGGCGAGTGTAGGCGCCATGGGTGAACGTAAAATTTTCCTGCGTCTCGCCGCGCACGGTGCGGGCATCGAGACCAAAAGAGGTTTTCGCGTCCCGCGCGTGCGACCATGTGCCGGACCAAGCGGCGCCGTTGGCGCGGGACGGCACGGCAAATTGGTCGCTCGCGGGCGTCTCGGCGGTGCGCGTGGCGTTGATGGAGCTGAACGTGCTGGCGAAACGGCCGCGCTGAGCGTACGCGCTCGCGTTCCACGTAAAAGCGGGCGTCACCGC
>CAJAFD010000138.1 GCA_903938935.1 uncultured Opitutia bacterium | reverse complement strand
TGCGGGAGAGGACTATCCGCGTTAACCGAAACCCCAATGCTTGATGCTTTCTTCAGTCTCGCCGTGAAGTCGCCGTTTAGCCGCTGGGCTAATAGTCTGTGTCCCCTGCAGAACGAGTCCTGCCTTTAGGCGCCCGCCAAGGTGTTCTGCGTGTTCAAGTGGTCCACGCCGGTGTATTTCTGCGACTGCTCGTCGGCGTGATAACTGGAGCGGACCATCGCGCCGCTTTCCACTACGCCGATGCCCAGGGCGAGGCCAAATTGCTTCCAGTGGGCGAACTCGTCGGGGTGGGCCCAGCGTTCGACCTTGAGGTGTTGCGGGGTGGGCTGGAGGTATTGGCCGATGGTGAGGATGTCGGTCTTGTCGGCGGCGATGTCGTGGAGCGTGCGCTCGATCTCGGCCTGCGTTTCGCCGAGGCCGAGCATGATGCCGGTCTTGGTGGTGAAGCCGCGGGATTTGGCGTGCTGGAGGACGGAGCGCGAGCGCTCGTAGCGGGCTTGGACGCGCACGGGTTTCTGGAGGCGCTCGACGGTTTCGAGGTTGTGGTTAAAAATGTCGGGCTTGGCGTCGAGGACGGTGTCGAGGTCGTGGAGTTTGCCCTTCCAATCGGGCGTGAGGACTTCGATGGCGGTCTGGGGGTTACGGTGGCGGACGGCGCGAATGGTGGCGGCCCAGACGGCGGCGCCGCCATCGGCGAGTTCGTCGCGGGCGACGGAAGTGATCACGCAATGGCGCAGGCCCATTTTGGCGACGGCATCGGCGACACGGGCGGGTTCGCCGAGGTCGAGTTCCGTGGGGCGGCCGGTCTGGATGGCGCAGAAATTACAGGACCGCGTGCAGATGTTGCCGAGGATCATCACCGTGGCGGTGCCGCGGGACCAGCATTCGCCGAGGTTGGGGCATTGCGCGCTCTGGCAGACGGTGTGGAGCTTGTGTTCATCCACGAGGGAGCGGACGGCTTGGTAGCCGGGGCCGCTGGGGAGTTTGGCGCGGAGCCAGGAAGGTTTACGCGTGGTGTCCATGAAGGAAGGGTGCAGCGTGAAGGGAGAAAGGGACGGGGGAAAGCGATTTAACGGCGAACCGGCCGACGGGCTGGTGATTGAAGTAGAAATGAGGGCGACGCGAACGGTGGATTAGGAAGCGTTGCCGGAGGCGAGAAAGGCCGGCCAGAGCGCGCGGAATTCGCGGGCGACGATCGTTTTAACTTCGTCGAGGTCGAGGGTTTGGCCGAGTTCGGCGTGAAGCGAAGTGACGGTGCCGTCGCTCGCGGCGATGCCACAGGGGACGATGCCGGCAAAGTGGGGGAGGTGGGCGTTAACGTTGAGGGCGAACCCATGGTACGTGACCCAGCGGCGAACGGCGACCCCGAGCGCGGCGACTTTGCGCGGGCCGATCCAGATGCCGGTGAGGCGAGGGCGACGGGTGGCGACGAGGCCGAGGGTGCTGACGCTGTTAATAAGTACGTCCTCCAAAAAACGCAGGTAAGCGTGGAGGTCTTGGCGCGCGCTCAGCGACACGATAGTATAACCGACGAGTTGGCCGGGGCCGTGATAGGTGATGTCGCCGCCGCGGTTGGTTTTGACGACCTCGACGCCCTCGGCAGCGAGGCGGGCGGAGTCCCAGACGAGATGTTGTTCGGCGCCGGTGCGGAGGCCGACGGTGAAAACCGGATCGTGTTCAGTGAACACCAACGTGTCGCCGATCTCGCCCGCGAGGCGTTGCGCGACGAGCGCTTCTTGCGCGAGCCGGGCGGGCTCGTACCGCGTGCGGCCCCAGTCAACGACCGCGACGGGCGGCGAGCCGGCAGGCGAAATGATGTTGGGGACGGACGCGGGCATCAGTTGAGTGTGCGCGGAATTTTCGGGGCGGTGCAACTCCGGGCGTTACAGCGGGGTGGGCTTCGGCTAGCTCTAAGCTATGACTGAGTCGCAACTCCATCTCGCAAACGTGAAACGCTCAGGCGAAATTCTGACCGCTGCGTTGGCCGGTCGCGCGCCTAAGATCGCGATCATTTTGGGTTCGGGCCTCGGGGGACTCGCGGATCGCATCGAGCGAGCCGTGACGGTTCCCTATGCGGAGTTGCCGGGATTCCCCGTGTTAACGGTGATGGGCCACACGGGCGCGTTGGTCGCGGGATTGCTTAATGGTGTGCCGGTGATCGTGCTCAAGGGCCGGAAACATTTTTACGAGACCGACGACCCGTATCCGCTAAAAACGATGGTGCGGACCTTGCGCGCGGTGG
>CAJAFD010000137.1 GCA_903938935.1 uncultured Opitutia bacterium | reverse complement strand
GGCTTGATGGCGCCGTTGCGGTCGCGGATGACCTGATTGACCGGCACAGCGCCAGCTTCGTAGATCGTGCGGTTGGTGCCGGCGTAGTCCGGATTGGACGTGGTGTTACGCGCGCCGGGGAGGAACTGCCAGATCGAGTCGGTAGCGGTTTGGCCGCCCAAGTATTGCTGGTAGGGGTCGATCTTCTGGAAGCCGATGAGGAACTTATTCTTCACCCCCATGAAATCGAGCTTGAAGACGGCGTCGACGTTGTGCGTCTCGGCGTAACGGTAGTAACCGGAAAGATTGCCGGTGCCGACGTTCCAGTTAGTGCCGTTGGCGTAGGGCGTGGTGAGCGCGCCGCCTTGGCCGACGGAGTAATTCTCAGACTTCTCCTTGAAGAAGTTGTAACGGACATCAACCCAGCTGAATGGGCTGATATCGGCGGTGACCGAGAAGTTCTCGATCAAATTGTTGAAGCGGGCACCACGGCTGGTGTAGTTGAACGCCTCATCAAGGTAGCGTTTGCCACTCTTGTCGGTGATGTAGGCGCCGCGTTCCACGCTCGTGTAAGCGGGGAGGGTCCAGTCGTTGTTCGCGATACGCTTGTTATTGATGTAAGTCGCGTAGGCGAGCGTGGGGGTGGTGGTGGCTTGAACGACGTTGGCCGTCAGAAGATTGCCAGCGTTGGCAACGATC
The DNA here is from genome assembly GCA_903938935.1 of uncultured Opitutia bacterium. Lineage (GTDB taxonomy): Bacteria > Verrucomicrobiota > Verrucomicrobiia > Opitutales > Opitutaceae > Tous-C4FEB. The sequence continues at coordinate 5,507 of CAJAFD010000137.1, read as the reverse complement.
GTGTTGGCGAGCGTCGCGGTGGACGAACCGTAGCGACCGGTGCGGGCGGCTTCATTCCAGCCATTGAAGTCGCTGAAGATCCAGTCGTAGTCGTTCTGATTGAAGCTCTCCTTGGTGAATTCACCTTCGGCGGTGATCTTCAGGATGCCGCTGTCGAATGGCACGAGCGAGATCGACGGATTCATGGTGGTGGCGCGACGGAATTCGTAGCGGCGTTCACCCTGGGTGTCTTCCCACGTTCCAACGACGCGCAGAGCGAATTTCTTGCTCGAGGCGACGTTTTGGTCGAGGATGGCTTTCTGGCCGGAGCTGTCGTTGACCTGATAGGTCAACGAACCAAACGTGCGGCCGAATTGCGGGAGCTTGCTGATGTAGTTGATGACGCCACCGGGATAACCTTGGCCGAAGAATACGGCCGCGGGTCCCTTGATGACCTCAACGCGCTCGACGGTGTCGAGGTTGTAGGAGGTGTAGCGGAAGATGCCGTTACGCATGAGGCTGTTCACGACGAAACCGCGCATCGTGAAGGTGCCTTGCGGAGTGGCGGAGTTGGCCGGAACACGCATGGCGAAACGGGTGTCGCCGGATGCGGCCGCGGTGTAGCGGAACAAATCGGTGAGCGAGCGGGCGTTCGTGTCATTGAGGAACTCGCGCGAGATAACGGAGACGTTCATCGGGATCTTTTGGATCTCCATGCCGATCTTCGTGGCGGTGGCGGCGTTGGTCTTGAGGTAGCCGTTGTCTTTATCGGTTTTGACCTCGAACGCGCTGAGCGATTGCACGCCTTCATCGGCCTGCATGCTCGGACGGGTAGTCGGAGCCACGGGACCAGATGTTTGACGGGCGGCCTGAGCAGCGGGAGCGGCGGCCTGGGTGGAGCTGCCTTCGAGCGCGGCGAGGCGCTTGCGGAGGGCGGCGTTTTCGTCTTGGAGCTTCTTCAAGGCGTCGTTGTCGGCTGCAAAGCCCATGGGGGCTGAGACAGCCATCAACGCGGCCAAACAGGAAACCAAGTATTTCTTGGTCCTGGGTGCGGTGCTGGTTTCTGATTTCATTCTTATTGTGTGGGGGTTGGTCGTTTGCCGGTCTTTTTTCAGCGATGTATCGCTGTCAAAGGATCGGAAAAAATGAAGAGTTATTGATACAGGGCGAGGGAAAAAAACAAGTCCTTACGCAATCATCTGGCCGTTTTGGCTAGTGGCTATCACCAAGCTCGGGGCCACAGTGATGCCGATGCGCCCGATGATTTTGGGGTTATCGATGCGCCAGACGAGGTGATCGACGACTTTCCGCACGAGCGTGGGCAGGTTGATGTCAAGCGCCGGCGGCAGGTGGTCGAGATTGTGGTAAATGACCGGGTTGTAATTGCCCAAAATAGCTTCGAAATCGCGTTCCGATTTGAGTCCAGCCAGCCGGAGCGAGCGGAAGAGCGAGCCGCAGAAGTGGTCGACGGGGACGTAGATACCAGTCGGGCGGGGGCTGATCTGGCAAAAACGTTTGGCGAGCGCGTCGCTTTCTTCGTGGACCGGTACGATCTCCAAGAAGTTAACGGGCTTGGTCTTACCGAGGATGCTGTGGACGGTGAGGCCGAGCTCTTTGGCTTGGTCGATGAAGGCCTTCACGCGCCAGCCCACGGCGCTGTAACCGGAGTCGGCGGCGATGACGGCGAGTGATTTGTGACCGTGCTGGTGAAGGTAGTTGGCGGCCATGCGACCGTTGGCGTCGTTGTCGGGTTCGACGAAGTCGCCCGCGTAGGTCTGGGAGCGCCGGGTCATGAACCACACATTAGGCAAGTCGCCGAGTTTGGTGATACAGGCTGGGGAAGGTTCCATGCCCTGGATGATCACGCCGTCCACTTGGCGCTCTGCGAGGGCGCGAGGGAGATCATCGGGCGTATCGGTGAACAACACGCTGAGTTCGAGGCGCTGGCGATCGTTGGAATGCTGCGTCTGCAGCAGCTGATCTTGGAACCAATTAAAACTGGAGTTTTTCTTCGCGCCGACGAACCAGACCGCGATTTTTTTCGGGGTCGCGAGTCGAGATTTCGGTCCACGCCGGCGATGGAGCGGGGTCGGGACGTAGTCAGACTCGGTCATCACCGAACGGACGCGCTCGAGCCGGTCGGGCGCGACCAAGTGAGGCTGGTTGATCACGCGCGATACAGTCGCGGGCGAGACCTTGGCCTTGCGGGCAATGTCAGCGATAAGCAGGGGGGGCATGCGAGGTAACCTGAAAGTTTCAGAAAGAATTCACTGAAACCTCGGGGTTTGGTCAAGGGTTTTGTTACCGAACCGACGCGCGATGGTTCGGCGAAAATGCAGGCTCCACGCGCGATTTTAAGCGGCGCGTTTAAGGGCGCGGCGCCAGGCGCCTGCGTAGGCTTTGCGCGCGGCGATGGCGTCGGGCCACGGGTGGGGGTTGGTGCTCACGTGGTAACCGTGGCTCATGCCTAACTCGGGGCACGTCCAGAGCGTGTTGCCGGGGCGCGGGCCTTTGAGCCAGAGCGTGAAAAGGTCTTCAACGAAGGCCAGATAATCGCGGAATTCGGGGGTCGCATGCCCGCGGCCATCGGTCACGGGGATCTGGCAATGTTGACTGTTAAAGGGTCGCAGGTGAAACATTTGGGAATGTTGGATCGACTCGGGCCAGGCGAGGAGGCGCGCGGAATAGTCCTTCGGCATCACGTGCTTGGAGATGGCGAAATGCGAATGATCCCAAGTCACGGGCATGATCTCTCGCGTGGCTTTTTGGTAGAGGCGGGCTATTTCGGTGAATTTTTCAGGGGTTTCCGTTGCCGTGTCGCGGTGGACTTCGATGTGGACGCCGAGTTCGAGGGAACGGGAAAGTTTGATCAAACGGACCGCCATAGCCGCAGCTTTTTCTGGCGGTGTATCATGGTTGAGCAGCTGGATGTTAATGAAATGAACGCCCAGTTTTTTCTGCGCTTCGAGTCGTGGTTTGGCCACGGCCAAATCCCCGCAATCAAAGCCGCTCATCAGCACCAAACCGCGTTGATCGGCGCCCGCTTTGAGCTCGGGCGTCACATAGGCGCAGACACCGTCAAAACCGGCGGCGTCGATGGCATCGAGCTTTTGCGCGAGCGACCATTCGCGACGTTTTGAAGGCCAGTCGTGCATCGACCACGGCGAGGCGCATTGAATGAGGCGAGGGGACTTAGGGGCGTGTGAAAGCGTCATTTTGAAATTTCATAGAAAATACTGATTGAAATCTGAAAAATGACTAGAACATTCTGAAACGGGCCTTGCACTTCCCTCAGGCTGCGTTGCTTGTTGTAGGCACCTCATTTTTTGGGCGATTTTCTGTGGGTCTGCCGGTCCTTTTCTTTAGTTTAATCCCATTTTCCTGCAAATTTTAGCCTGAATTTCTTTTCCCTGTCACTTGCCCCATGAAACCGTTTATTGATTCTGCCACTTGGATTTGGTCCGCCGAAGGCTCGCACGGAGCGCCGGCGCCTGCGGCCGCGACGCCGTCGCATTATCAAGTGCGATTGTTTCGCCGGAGCTTTGAGATCAAGGATTTAGCGACGGCAGCGCTGACGGTGCACGTCTCGGGTGACAGCCGGTATTTGTTCTATTGTAATGGTGTCTTGGTCGGGCGCGGTCCGGCCAAGGGCGATGTGAATCATCATTTTTACGAGACGTTTGACCTCAAGCCGCACCTGCGGGCGGGGCGCAACGTGCTCGCGGCGCTTGTGCAGGATATGTCGCGCGTGGCGCATCGGCCGGCGTTGCTCGGGGCGCCGTGCTCCATTATGACGTATACAGGCGGCTGGGTGCTTGAGGGTGCGTTGCGGGATGGCGCTGGCCAAGTCGTGCAGAACCTCCGCACGGATGCGGCGTGGCGCGTGGCCGTCGACACGGCGCATCGGTTTCAAAACGAAAACACCACGTTCGAAGGTTATCTCGGCTATTTCGAACACCGGGTGTCGCGCTTGCTGCCCGCAGACTGGAACCTGCCCGATTTCGACGACGCCAGTTGGGCGGCGGCGCATGTGCTCTTTAAAGCGGAGCTTTTGGAAAATCGCCGCGACCCGACGAGTCCCTACGGCTTGGTGCCGCGCATGATTCCGATGCTCGAGGAAGAACGCGTGGATCTTTTCAGCGACGTCTTCGGGCCGGGCGGACGCGACGCCACGCCGGATTGGCTGGCGTTGATCACGCAAGGTCGACCGGTGACGTTGCCCGCGGGCGCGGAGGTGGATCTGATTTTGGATCACGCGAAACTCACCTCGGCGTTTCCGCAATTGGTGATTTCTGGCGGCGCGGGCGCGAACGTGCGCTTGACCTACGCGGAGGCGTTGCGCCTGCCGTGGGAAACGCCCGGCGCGACGCTGCTCGGCAAGAAGCAACCGCTCGCCAATCTCGCGTCGCATTTCGCCGACGAGAACACCGGTTGGACCTTCGACCGCCGCGGCAAGATCACGGGTTGGTGCGATATTTGGGAGCCCGCTGGTCACGGCACGACGGCTGCGCCCGAGCGCTTTGAACCGCTGCATTGGCGCGCCTACCGTTACGTCGGCTTACGCATCAAGGTCGGCGCCGCGCCTCTCACCGTGCACGCCTGCACGCAACGTTTCACGGCTTACCCGTATCGCATCGCGTCGACGTTTGCCTCGTCCGATGCGCGGCTCGATCGCGTGTGGACGGCGAGTTTGGAAACGATGCGGTTGTGCTCGCACGAGACGTTTGAGGACTGCCCGCATTACGAGCAGATGCAATATGCCGGGGACACGATGATCACCTCGAAGATCGCGATGCTCGCGACCGGCGATTACCGACTCAGTAAACAAGCCCTCTATCACTTCGACTGGTCGCGCCTCTCCGACGGCCTCACGCAGAGTCGTTATCCATCGCGGCTCGTGCAGATTATCCCCACGTGGTCGTTGCACTGGATCACCAACATCCGCGACTACGTCATGTGCTCCGGCGACGTCGCCACGGTGCGCGATTTGCTGCCCGGCGCGCGCGCCGTCCTCGATTGGTATCGCCGCCACACCGATGCGAGCGGCCTGCCCGCGAAGTTGCCTTTTTGGAACATCACCGATTGGTGCCCATGGTGGCCGCGCGGCGTCGTGCCCGGTGCCGATGCCGGTCCTACGACGATCTTGAGCGCGCAATACATCCAAGGTCTCGCCGAGATGGCCGAGCTCCTGCGCCTCGCCGACGCCACTCGGCACGCCGCGGAAATCTCCGCGCTCGAAGCCGAAGCTGCGCGCCTGCGTCCCGCTTTGCACGCGCTCACGTGGAGCGAAACCGAGGGGCTTTATTTCGACCGCCCCGGCGGCCCCGAAGTCTCCCAATACGGCAACGCTTGGGCCATCATCGCCGGCATCGCCGGTCCGCGTGAGATCAAGCGGATCTTCGAGCGTTTCCCGCTCGATGCGAAACTCGCTCCCGGTTCGTTCTTCTGCTGGCACTTTATTTTCACCGCGCTCGTGCGCGCCGGACTTTACGACCGCATGCCGACGTACCTCGGCCCGTGGCACGAAT
>CAJAFD010000136.1 GCA_903938935.1 uncultured Opitutia bacterium | reverse complement strand
CCGTGTTCGGCGATGTACTTCACGTGGCAGAGCGTCTCGACGTTGTTCACGATCGTCGGACACTGGTAGAGGCCGAGGACGGCGGGGAAATACGGGGGTTTGATACGCGGGTTGGCGCGCTTGCCTTCGAGCGATTCGATGAGACCGGTCTCTTCGCCGCAGATGTAGGCGCCAGCGCCGCGGTGGACGAAAATTTCGCAGGAATAGCCGGTGCCAAGGATGTTTGGACCGACGAAGTTGGCCGCGCGCGCCTCGGCGATGGCTTTTTCCAGAATGCGGGCACCGTGGGGCATTTCGCCACGGATATAAATGTAGGCCTGCTTCACGTTGTTCGCGAAGCACGAGATCATCGTGCCCTCGATCAACTGATGCGGATCCTGGTGCATGATATAGCGATCCTTGAACGTGCCGGGCTCGGATTCGTCAGCGTTGACGATAAGATAAATAGGTTTGCCGCTCTTGCGATCTACGAGGCCCCACTTCACGCCGCAGGGGAAACCCGCGCCGCCACGACCGCGCAGGCCGGATTTTTTAACTTCGTCGATGAGCTCCTCGGGTTTGCGGGCAACGGCTTTTTTCAGGACTTCGTAGCCGCCGTTACGCAGGTAACAGCCGATGTCGTTCGTGTAGCCGGGCTCGTCAATGTGCTTGAAGATGATACGGCGTTGTTCGGGAGCGGGCATGGACGGAAAGGGGTCAGCGTTTCTGGGCTTCGGCTTTGATCTGGTCGCTCAACTGTTTCGCTTTCGCGCAGTCGACCTTCTCGTGGAGTTCGTCGTCGATCATCACGACCGGCGCGGTGCCGCAACTGGCGAGACATTCCACGAAATCGACCGTGACTTCGCCGTCGGGCGAGACTTCGCCGAGATGCGTGTGAAACTCTTGCTCAAACGTAGCGCAGGTCTTGTAACCGCCGAGGAGCGCGCAGGAGAGCGTGCGGCAGACTTTGATGTGCCGACGACCGATGGGCTTCTGCCGGAACATCGGGTAAAACGTGATCACTTCGAGCACGTTGATCGGTTGCAGCTCGAGCTTGGCGGCGACCCACTCGCTGGTGTCGGGCGGGAGGTGTCCGACATCCTCTTGGATGAGGTGCAGCAACGGGAGCGTGGCGCTCCGCTTCGTCGGGTAATGCGTGATTACCTCGTCGATCTTGGCGAGTGTTTCGGGCTTGAGATTCATCGAGCTAGGTTCGCGGAAAAACTTAACGGTCGCACTCGCCCATGACGAAGTCGAGGGAGCCGAGCAACGTGACGACATCGGACATCATGGTGCCGACGCAGACCTTGGGGAGGATGGAGAGATTGCAGAACGAAGGTGAGCGGATCTTCATGCGCCACGGCACGCCGCCGCCCTTGCTCACGATGTAAAAGCCGAGCGCGCCCTTGGGGTTTTCCGCTTCGAAATACACTTCGCCGGCCGGGATCTGCGGGCCTTCGGTGACGATCATGAAGTTGTTAATCAACTCCTCCATCGACGTGAGAATCTTGTCCTTCGGCGGCGCGAAGATCTTGCGCGCGTCCTTCGCGTACCAATCACCGCTCGGGAATTTGGCGATGACTTGGCGGATGATCCGCACCGACTGGCGCATCTCTTCACCGCGGCAAAGATAACGATCATAACAATCGCCCTTCGAGCCCACGGGAACGTCGAATTCGTACTGCTCGTAGCCCGAGTAAGGGCGGTCTTTGCGCAGATCGAGCGCCACGCCGGAGCCACGGAGATTCGGGCCGGTGAGTCCGTAGGCGAGCGCATCGGCTTTCGTGATGATGCCGACGCCGACCGTGCGGTCTTGGAAAATCTTATTCCGCGTGAGCAGTGCCAACGTTTCCTCGAGCGCAGGCTCGAACTGATCGCAAAACGCGATCACGCGGCCGAGCCAACCCTCGGGCACATCGCGCGAGACGCCGCCGATACGCGTGTAACTCGTCGTGAAACGCGCGCCCGTGAGCTCTTCGAAAAGTTTGTAGAGATGTTCGCGCTGATTGAGAGAGTGCACGAGCACGGTCCAAGCGCCAACATCGAGGCCGAACGCGCCGAGGCCCATCAAGTGCGCCGAGATGCGGGCCATTTCCGCCGTGAGCACGCGGATCGCTTGGCAACGCGCCGGGACTTCAAGGCCCGCGAGTTTTTCCACCGCGATGGCGTAGGCCATATTGTTGGCGAGCGGTGCGAGATAATCCAACCGGTCCGTGTAAGGCACGAACTGGTTATACGTCATGTTCTCGGCGATCTTCTCGTCGCCGCGGTGCAAGTAGCCGACGATCGGGTCGCACTTCGTGAGGACTTCGCCGTCGAGCTCCATCTGGAGGCGCAACACACCGTGCGTGGACGGATGGGAAGGCCCCATCGAGAGGGACATCTTTTCCGGCGCAAATTCTTGCTCGGCGCCGGCGGCTTTCGCCGCGCTATCTGGAAAGGCAATTTCGGTGGCCATGGCGTCGGTAAATCAGGCTTGGGGTTTAGCGGAGCGTTCGTTCCAGCTCTCGTCTTTGGCGCGGGGCTCGGCTTCGGTGAGGTTCATCTCGCCGGAAGACGCCACAAAAGGCCCGCCCACCATCGGCGCCGGGATCACTTTGGCTTGGGTTTCTTCGGCTACTTCGAGATCGGGCAACGCCGTCTCGATACCCGCCAACGGAAATTCCTTCCGCAGGGGATGATAAGGATAACCGTCCCACATCAATATGCGGCGCAAGTCCGGGTGGCCTTCGAACTTAATCCCAAACATATCGTAGGCCTCGCGCTCGTGCCAGTTGGCACCGGGCCAAAGGGCGACCACGCTCGGCACCGCCGGAGCGGCATCATCGCCCGTGCACGGCGTCGCCACGCGCACGGCCGCGTGCGACGTGGTCGAATAAAGATGGTAAACCGCCGTAAAGCGCGGCGTCGCGCCCTCAGCCCAATCGATCGCCGTGACATCAGACAACAAATCAAAACCCGCCTCATCGCGCAGCGATTTCAATGCGGCGACCAGATCCGCCGTCGGAACATCGACCGCCGGACAATCGCGGCTGGCGCGGTCGGTCACCTGCGGAAATTTAGCCTTGAGGGCGCTGAGGGCGTCGACGGAAGCGGACATCGTTAAAATGAAAAAGCGTTTAACCTAGAGCAGAACTCAGGCCTTAAAAAGTTGGCCGGCGGAATGCTCGGTCTTGATCTTGCTCTGGAGCTTGATGAGCGCGTCGAGCAACGCCTCGGGCCGCGGAGGGCACCCGCTCACATACACGTCGACGGGGATGATCCGATCCACGCCCTGCAACGTCGCGTAGCTGCGGTACATGCCGCCCGAGCTGGCGCAGGCGCCCATGGCGATCACCCACTTGGGGGAGGTCATCTGGTCATAAATGCGACGCACCACCGGTGCCATTTTGTAGGTCACGGTGCCGGCGACGATCATGCAATCCGCCTGACGCGGGGAAAAACGCATCACCTCGGCGCCGAAGCGCGCGATGTCGAAGCGGCCGTTGCCGACGGCCATCAATTCGATAGCGCAGCAGGCCAAACCCATCGGCATCGGCCACACGGAGTTGGTGCGGATCCAGTTAATGACCGCGTCGGCGCGAGAGACGATGACTTCGCCTTCGACCTTGCCGTTGTAGCCAAATTCGGAGTTTGCCGAGACCATGGATTAGATTGGGTTGTTAAGACGCTATCGGCGCCGACCGTAGCGACCCAGGTCGGTCGCGCAAGATGCTTTTCGGAAATTCTCCGGTCATTAGCCCGAACGGGCGACCCTGAGTGAAAAACTGGCGGAGAGGGAGGGATTCGAACCCCCGGTTCCCTTTCGGAAACACGCGCTTTCCAAGCGCGCGCATTCGACCACTCTGCCACCTCTCCGGTGTTAAACCGACTCGTCGAAAACGAGCCCGTCGTTGGGCGAAGGGGCGAAACAAAGAGCGCGGCCCGAGCCGGGTCAACGCGGAACTTGCGCGGTCTTTAATACCCCGCCCTTGCGGCGCCACGCATCCGGACTCGCCCGTTCCACCGCCCGGAAGGCCCGGTAAAAATTCGAGACGTCCTCGAAACCGCATTCATAACAGATCGACGTCACCGAGCGCCCCGTTTCTCGCAACAGCCGCCGCGCGTGCGCCAACCGCAGCGCCCGCACCGTGTTAAACCAAGTATCGCCGGCCACCTCCTTAAACAGTGTCGTAAACCTCCGCCGACTCAGCCCCAACCGCTCCGCCGCTCCATCAATGAGCCGCTCCTCGAAAAACGTCTGCTCAAGTCCTCGCGCATACGCCGCCACCCGCGCCTTCGCCAACGACCCCGCCGGTTGCCTCGCCGCGCGCCCGCTCTTCGTCGCGCCTGCCCCGCGCAAGACGAGCCCCATCAATTGCCACGCCAGCCCGAGCAACAACGCCTCCCCGCCCGCACGCCGCAGCGTCTGTTCATGCAACATCTGCCGGATGAGCGCGCGCGCATCCATCGCCCAGGTCGCATGGCCAAACACCTGCACGCTCCCCAGCCCCCGCGCGCTCGCCGGCAACAACCCCAACACCCGCGCCTCCACGCACACCGCATAAAGCGACATCGGCCGCGTGTCCTCGATCCGATGCCGACATCCCGCCGGCACCAACACCACCGCGCCGGTTTCCAAAACGTCCCGCCGCGTCCCGTGCGCCAACACCCCCGCCCCAGCCACCACGAGCAACACTTTCACAAACGCATGCGCCGTGTCCTCCATCCGAAACGCCCGGTCATGCCGGCTTTCCAACACAAAAACCCCCGCCGCGTTAAACGTGACGTCGATCGGGCGCCGGGCGAGCGGTTCAAACATATTCGATCGATTTCAACCTAATTGCCCGATCTGCCAAGCTTGATTGCCCGGCCCGCCACGACACGTCCCGTCGCTTTTGCTAGGGTTTTCTTCCGCTCTATGATCCTCGACGAAGACCACGTCCTCCAATCTCTCCGCGCCACCTGGCAACCCGTAGCCAACTCCGCGAGTCTCGCCCCCGGCGCCGTGATGGGCATCACTTTGCTCGAGACGGAGCTCGTCTTGGCGCGTTTCGCCGAAGGGCGCCTCCTCGCCGCGGATGTCGCTTGCCCGCATAAGGGCGCACGACTTTCTGCCGGCTGCATCCGCGAAGGCGAACTCATGTGTCCCTATCACGGTTGGCGCTTTGATGCAGCGGGCGCCTGCCAATCCATCCCCTCCCTCGTCGAGCCCAACGCCGCCAAGCTCGCCCTGTCCCATCTCCACACCTACGCCGTGCAAGAGCGCTACGGTTTCATCTGGGTCCAGCTCGACTCCACGCCCGCCGCCGATGGCACGGTTGCTACGTTGCCCGAAGTGCCAGAATTTGAAGACCCGCGCTGGACCTACGTTATGGGCCCGCCCATGGCGTTTGCGACCGGCTGGCGCCGCGAGGTCGAAAACTACCTCGATATGACCCATTTCGCCTTCGCCCACGCCACCACGTTGGGCAAGGCCGCCGACCACCGGCTTCCGCCGATGGACATCCGCGAAACGGCCGATGGCGGTTTCCAGATGGACGCGCCCTTCCCCGCCCTCGCCACGCCCGCGGAGCCTCCCGGCAAACTCCAGAGCGCGCACCACCGCACCCAACGCGGCTACTTGCCCAACTTCACCACCATCCGCCAGAGCTTCGCCGACGGTGACGCCCGCGTCCTCCTGCACGTGCCTTCGCCCCGCACGCGCACGAGTTGCACGGTCTTTTGGTCACTCGCGATTTCCCCGGGCTTCGACGGCCCGCCGCCCGCCACTCAACTCGAATTCGCCGTTCGCGTCCTCGACGAGGATCGCCTCATGTGCGAAAACCAAATCCCCGCCGAAGTCCCGATCAACCCCGGCCGCGGCGGCTGGGGCGTCCTCGTCATGCCCGGCGATACCCTCGCCAACACCTTCCAAAAACAACTCCGCCGCTGGCTCACCACCCGCCCCGCGCCAGCTACCCTCGCTGAAAAATCAGCATAATCCCGCTCGCCACCCCCGGTCTTTATAGGCCCAACTCATCTTTCATTTTTTTCACACCCCCTACTTATCACCATGGCTAAACCCAGCATCCTCACCACCACCGTTGGTTCCTATCCTGTTCCGGACTGGCTCGCGGCTCTTCCTTCCGAGCAAGCCGTCATCGACGCCACGCGCGTCGTTTTCGACATCCAACACCAAGCCGGCATCGACCTGCCGACCGACGGCGAGCTCTACCGCTTCGACGTCAATCACCCCGACACCAACGGCATGATCGAATACTTCATTCGTCCCATGTCGGGCATCAACGGCCAGGTCGGCCGCTCCATCACCGAGGAATTCTCCCGCCATCACCCGATGGGTTTCCGCCGCAAGCCCGCTGGCGTCGTCACCGGCGCCCTCGGCGAAGGCTCCCTCAACTTGCTGGCCGATTGCCAACGCGCCGCCTCCGTCTCCGGCGGTGACTTCAAGTTCACCGTCACGAGCCCCTACATGCTCGCGCGCACGTTGCTCGACCACCACTACGGCAGCTTCGACAAACTCACCATGGCCCTCGGCCACGTCCTCGCCGCCCAGATGCCCGGCCTCCCCGCCGCCTGCGTCCAAGTCGACGAAGCCAACATCCCCGGCAACCCCAAAGACGCTCCCCTCGCCGCCGCTTCGATGAACCTCGTCCTCGACGCCATCGACAACAAGACCGAGCGCGCCGTCCACTTCTGCTTCGGCAACTACGGCGGCCAGACGATCCAGAAGGGCAACTGGAAGGCCCTCCTTGATTTCCTCAACGCCCTCCACACTGACCACCTCGTCCTCGAACTCGCCCACCGTCCCGCCAGCGACCTCGATGCCCTCAAACACATCGACAAAAAAATCGCCCTCGGCGTCGGCGTGATCGACATCAAAGTGAACCACATCGAGACCGCCGACGAAGTCGCCGCGCGCATCGAAGCCGTGGAAAAGAAAGTCGGCCCTGGCCGCGTGAAATGGGTCCACCCCGACTGCGGTTTCTGGATGCTCAAGCGCTCCATCGCCGACCGCAAAATGGAAGCCCTCGTCCTCGGCCGCGACAAATATCTCGGTCGCTAAACCGCCCGCGGTTCACCGCGTTTCTAACAGGCCGCGCCTCACCGCGCGGCCTTTTTTGCGCCCAGCTGCCGCTTCCCTCGCGTTGACACGCACGTGACCGCACTACACCTGTAGTGCATGGCCACCGCGACCGTCCCCACCTCCATCCGCCTCACCGCCGCCGAGAAACGTCGTATCGCTATCGCCGCCCGCAAACGTGGCCTGAGCCCCGCCACCTACATAAAGCGTGTCGCCCTCGAAAGCACCCAAAGCTCCATCACCAGCGACGCCAAACTCGAACGCCTCGCCACCCTCGTGCGCTCCGTCTACGATGCCGTCGAAGACGAAATTGACTACCGCGCCGCCGCCGCCGCTTGGAGCCGTCACCTCAAAAGCGGAGCCAAGACCTTGAGTGGTGAGGAGGCTCGTCGTGCGTTGGAACTTTGAACTGAGCCCTGAGGCGGTCAAACAGTTGGAAAAAATCGGCCCATCGGCCGCAGAGAGTATTTTAGGATTTCTCGAAAAACGCATCCGTGGCGCTGCCGATCCCATGGCCTTCGGCAAAGCCCTTCGCGGCGACCTCAAGGGTTTTTGGCGCTATCGCGTGAAAGACTACCGCATACTCTGTCGAATCGAGGAGCACCGCGTCGTTGTCATCGTTATCGCCGTCGGCCACCGCTCGAGCATTTACGAAAACTAAAGCCGCGCCTCACCGCGCGGCCTTTTTTGCGCCCAGCTGCCGCGCTAATTTGGCCAGCGCTCGGATCAAGTCCCGATCCACCCGCGCATAAGGCAACTCGCCCATCATCAGCGGCACAAAATCATCCGAATAACCCGCCCGCCGCTGCGCCGCCGCATCCGGCGCGTAGCCATTGCCACCGACCAAGCTCACGACCCAGGTCGCCGCGTGCGGACTGTTTTGCAAAATCTCCGCCTGCAAGCTGTGATACACTTCCAGCCCGCAGCCCAGCAACGCCACCGGCCCGATTCGCACGCCGTGCACGCGCACCGGCGGATTCGGTGCGACCCGCCCGCGCCACGCCGAGAGCAAAGCCCGCAAACCTTGCAACCGCGCCATCTCCATCCCGCGCGTGTGCAACGGCGGCAACCCGCCCGCGTGCGGAAAATCCGTCACGTCTGCGCCCGTGAAAAATTTTTCCAACGCCGCCACGCGCTTGAGCACCCGCGCCCGCGACCACGCCACGCGCGTAAATTTCACTTCATCGCTCACGTTAACCAACGCGTTCGTCACGCCCGCGCCCACGCCCGCGCCCGCCACCGGCCGCGCCGCGCGCAACCCGCGCGCCACCGCGCCGGCGTACTGACGCGCAATCGCGTTCAACGCCCGCCGCGATTCCCGCGGCACGCGATGATTCAACTTTGGATTCACATCGCCCAGCGCCCCCGGCAAAAAAATCGCCACCGCGCCCGCGTGCTTCGCCTCCAGTTGAATCGACGCCAGCCCGACAAAATCCCCATGAATCGCCGCGGTTTTTTCCCCGTAAACGACCGGGTGACAGCCAAAATGATGGAGTAACCCCACCAGTTTTCCGCCCGCACCATAAGCCGCCAAGACGCGTACGCTCGGGTCCGTCTGCTCGGGCTTGGCCGGCCGCCAACGCGGATTCATCCGCTCCGCGAAATTCGCGTTCAAAGCAAAACCCGTGTCCGTCTCGCGGTTCACCGCGATGCCTTCGCACGCGACGTGCGCGTGCCGCCACTCGACCTCGGCCAGCGCCGCCTGCGCCCGCACCGCCGCCTCGGCTGCCCGTGCGGGCAATGTCTCCAAGTAAACCGCATCCGGCTCGCCCCAGCCAAACATCCCGCCCACCGAGGGCGCGCTGTGCGTGTGCGTGGACGACAAAAACACGTCATCCGCCCGGCAACCCAGCCGCGCCGCGACGAACACACGAATCCGCTCCGCCAAGGGCCGCGGCGTTCCGCACAACTCCAGACTCAGCAACACCACGGTCGTTTTTCCGTCACGGATCACCGCCGCGCGCGCCGCGAGGGGCGCGACGATTTCCTGCGCCGCGCGATTGCGGTACGGCCCGTAGCCGGCCAGTTGGACGCCGAGGCGCGGCGTGAGATCGCTCTTGCCGAAGCCTGCTTTCATCAGCGTCGCGCCGGCGCGGTCGGTCCCGCCGTGCGCTCATGATCGCGCAGCGCCCCGATGTTTGCCTCCACTTTCAAAATAATCTCGGCCATGCGACTCACCATTTCTTCGTTGGGATCGACGAAGTCAAAACGCGTCTCGATCGAGTTGGCCACGCGCCAACGGCACTGCGGCAACGCCATCCCGCGATAATCCACGCCCGCGCGTTCGAGCGCCGCAAGCCACGACACGCGCGGGCCGCGGTAATCTTGCCAATGTAGCCGCGCCCAATCCGGAATCGGCGACGGCACATAGCCAAACGCCATCATGCCTTCCGCCTTCATCGCCGCCGCGAAGGTGTTGCGCGACACGCCCGCGACCGCGGGATCAAAATTCATCGTGAGCAGATGATAAACCGGCTTCACGCCCGCCGCGTAGTCGGGCATCCGCAAAAATTTCGCCGCGGCGATTTTACTCCGCAACAGATCCGCGTGCCGGCGACGTTCAGCGATCCAGCCGTCGATCCGACCAAATTGTTCCGTAAGCAACACCGCGTTCAACGGCGTCACGCGATACGTATACACGAGCGAATCCACCCAGGGCCGCAGCGCATCCGGGAAATCTTTTTCCGGCGAGCGGCCCATGTGTTGCCCGATCATCGCGCCTTTCCAGAAAACCGATTCGTCCGGCGTCACGAGATAACCGGCCTCCGTCGTCGGCAGCACTTTTCCGCCCATGCAGGAAAAACCCGCGGCATCGCCGACGTTGCCCACGCGCAAACCGTCGATCTCCGCGCCGTGCGCTTGGCTGCCGTCTTCGACGAGCTTCAAGCCCCGCCGGTCGGCGATTTCGCGCAAGCGGCGCAAGTTCGCCGGTTGCCCGAAAATATGCACCGCGAGAATCGCCTTCGTGCGTGGGGTGATCGCCGCCTCGACCGCCGCCGGATCGATCAAGCCCGTGTCGCGCTCCACATCCACGAAGATCGGAATCGCATTCTGGTGCAAAATACACGAGGTCGACGCGCCCCACGTGTAAGGCGTCGTGATCACTTCATCGCCCGAACAAATTTCCAAACCCGCCAGCGCCGCCTGCAACGCCGCGTGACCCGAGCTGCACGCCAACACCCGACGGCCGCCATGATAACGCGAGATCGTGTCCTCCGCCTCCGCGATTTCCGGCGAATGAAATCGCCCGAGTCCCACGGCCTTGCCCGCGCGCAACACGTCGCCGACGCGCTCAATCGCACGCTCTGAAAACACAGGGAATTTCGAATACACCACTTCGCCCACCGGCGTACCGCCAAGCAGGGCCAATTTCGACGCCGAGGAAGGAGAATGCGTGCTCATGATGGGCCCAATTTACCACGCCGCTCCCGCCGCGGGAATAGCTGCACTTACGAAGCCATGGCCAAACTTCCGCTCCGCGCCGCCAACGCCGCCCGCGGCGTCTGCCCCGTCACCCGCTT
>CAJAFD010000135.1 GCA_903938935.1 uncultured Opitutia bacterium | reverse complement strand
CGGCGAATCTCGGCAACCTCACCTACGTGCCTGCCGTGAACGAGAACGGCGCAAAAACCTTCACGGTCACGGCGTCGGAATAGGGGTAGAGACGGGGATAGAACCCGCCCCTCCCTCCGAACCGGACAGGCGGGTCTCCCGCATCCGGCTCTCCAGTTGGTGATTAACTGAGCAAGAAGACCGACAGGCCGAGGCATGGGCTTGCGATAGGCTGAACAAGCCCAGCTCGGTGAAGTAGTGGTTGCGCCACGTGTGGTGATCTGTCCCTCGGCCGCGTCCGCGCTTGCCCACGCGCTTGCGCAGGATCGAGCGGAGGCGGCCCCGCACATAACCGTCCACATTGGAGAACGTGGTGCGGTGGCTGTGTTGGAAGTATCCAAACCATCCTTGCAGCGTTTCGTTGAGCCGCGCGATCGTGGTCTCCAGCGAGACTCCGCACGCGCGCGGGGTCAGCTGGCGCACCTTGTCCTTGAGCCGGTCCAGCGACTTGCGCCGCGGCCAGCGGTAGCCCCGCTCGAAGTGATACCCAAGGAAGTCAAAACCTCCGGATTGGGTCGCATCCACCAAGCGGGTTTTCACGGGATGCAGCGTCAGGCCGTTTTCGCCCACCCACGTTTGCACGCGGGCCAGCGCGGCCTGCGCCGCTGCTTCGCTCCGACACAGCAGCACGAAGTCGTCGGCGTAGCGCACCATCTCCACGCCGCTCTCGGCGAGTAAATGGTCCAACGGATCGAGGTAGATGTTCGCCAACAGGGGGCTGATGACCGCCCCTTGCGGCGTGCCTCGGTCCGTGGGCTCGTGCAGCGTCAATTCGTCCATCACCCCTTGGTCGAGGTAACTGCGGATCAACGTGAGCACCCGACTGTCCGCGATGCGTTCCTCCACCCGGCTCATCAGCCGGTCTTTGGGAATCGTATCGAAGTAACCTTTCAGATCCGCGTCCACGATCCACGTGTGGCCCTCATCAAGCAGGGTCTGCACGCGGCGCAGCGCGTCTTTGCAACCACGTCCGGGTCGGAAACCGTAGCTGTGTTCCGCGAAGTGGTGCTCGAAGATCGGTTCGATCACCAGCCGCAGGGCCGTCTGCACGATCCGGTCGCGCACCGTGGGTATCCCCAAGGGGCGCTGCTCGTTCGTGCCGGGCTTCGGTATCCAGACCCGTTTTACTGGCTGGGGTTGATAACTCGCCGTGCGCAGTTGCTCTTTTAGGTCGAGCAGACCACGCGGGCAGTCTTTGGCGAAGCGAGTTACCGTCATGTTATCCACGCCGCCGCCACCTGCGTTGGACTCCACTTTGGCCCAAGCCAACTCCAGGGTTTTGTCCGCATAGACTTTGTCGATGAGACTAAACCACTGGTTTCCTCTCAACCCTCTCGCGAGGGCCGTCAGCATGCGCTCTGTCCACACCCCGGGTTCGGCGCCCGCCGTGCGGCGGGGCGCTATTCCTGCTGGTTTATCCCTTGCGGGAACTGATGCAGGTTGGGCTTCCTGTGGCGTGTTCATGGCGCGTTCACCTTCCTGGGTCCCTTCGCTCCCCCGGCGTTAACCGGCTTCATCGCTACTATGGACCCTCTGACTCCGTCGCGGCTCAGCTCGCCGCGCCGGGATCTCCACTTATCCCATGCTCTCTTCGGATCGTTCTCGCTCCAACCACACCCCAGCCGACCGGTCGCCAGCTTTGACAGCATTAGTGCCGTGACCGGTTTGCCGCTTACGCGGCAGGCTTCGCCCCTTGCCAGCAGGCTCGCCCGTCTGACATGCCGTATCGAGTTCACTTTCGTTCGGGACCGACCCTCCGTCTCGGGCTGCTCCCCACCCCGCCTTGCGGCGACGCAGTTGCCTTCGACTGCTCCGCAGTCTCTGTCTCCACGGAGGTAATGACTTTCACATTCTGAGTTCATGGTTTCATGGACGCACTGGCATGGGCTTTCCAGCCCATGGCTCGGGGATCATTTTCGAGCCTTCCTCCCCCCAGCAAAGCCATCACGGGCCGAAAAACCGCGCCACTCCAATCCCATGATCGAGCCGCAGGTAAAGCGGCAGGTAGTCGGCCTCGCGCAGCAGCACGGGCAGGATAAGATAACCGGGATCGTCTCGGCGAGAAAGGTTGCGCCCGCGCGAGGCCGGGTGGGTCAAGCTACGGGGCGGTCAGCGCGCGGCCCGGATGCGATCAATGCTGTGCCCTGTTTCCGCCCTGCTCCACGTTCGGAGTTCCGCCTTTAGCGGTTCCGACCCTGCTCGTGACCGCCCGCTACCGCCTTAAAGGCGGAACTTCGAACCCAAAATCATTTTCGCGATCCGGCCCGAAATTCTTCCCACCCTGCCGCCTCATTTTTCGCCATCAGTCTTCGTGTGCGTTTTGTAGAAGGCGGCACGCACGGGGGCGGGCATCGGGGAATCCGCGCCACGCACACTGCGCCAGATGATTTCGTTGAGCTGGATATCGTCCGCTTTGTCGGGTTCGGAAAAATCCATCTTCCGCGATTCGCGTTCGCCCCAAGCGAGCTTGGCATTGAGCTCGTTTACATTCACCTGCGCGGGACGGGCGGTGTAAGGCGTCGGATCGGACCGGTCGCCAAAACAGGCCCACATCGGCATCGCCGCGGCGTCGAACTGCGACATCGGCTGCAGGCCTAAAATCAACTCCATCGTGCGGAGCATACTCGTCGTCGAATACAGCGTGGAATCCACGGTGCGGCGCTTCGTCCAGGAACTGATCACGAAGCCGGGCATGCGGTGCGCGTCCACGTGGTCCGGTCCGTTTTGCGCGTCGTCCTCGAGGACAAAAATCGCGGTGTCGGCCCAGAATTTAGATTTACTCACGGCTTCGACGATGCGGCCGAGGGCCTCATCATTTTCAGCGACCATCGCCGTCGGGGTGGGTTTGCCGGCCACCGTGCCCACCGTATGGTCGTTGCCGAGACGGAGCACCTGCAAGCGCGGCATGCCGCCTTCGCGCTCGAAGCGGCGGATCTCCGAGGCGAACCGCTCGGCGCGCTTGGTATCGGGATAGTCCATGTCCCACGCGCGATAGAGCGGGTCGATGTGGCCGACGAGAATCGGCAGCGAGGGCGCGGACAGGTCCGGGCCGGTTTTAGGCGTGGAGCAATATTCGCCGTAGCTGCGGTAGCTCACGCCGGCCTCGGCCGCACGGTTCCAAAGATAGCCGTTGGCGGGCGTCGCGATCGGGAATCGCCCCTCGGAGGGGTAGTCGTATTTTTTCTTCGCGTTGTGCCCGTAGCTCAACGGCCAGTGGCGTTCGACGAAGTCCGTCGCATAGGCACCCATGCTCCACTCGTGGCCATCGGCGCTCACCTCACCATCGGCGTAGAGATTGTCGAGCAGCACAAATTCGCGGGCGAGCGCGTGGGCGTTGGGCGTGACCTTTTCCGGAAAGATACACAGCCGAGAATCACCTTTGCCCTCGAGCATGTCGCCGAAAACTTGGTCGTAGGTCCGATTTTCCCGGATGATGTAGATCACATTTTTAATCGGCGAAGGATCGCCGACCGTGGCCGGGACCGGGCTGCCGGCGGGCCGAGCCGCCAAACCGCGCGGCGACGCAGCGGCATCGAGGGGGCTGCACGTGTAGGCTGTCTTCGACCAGGCGCCGAATTGCTCGGCGCGTTTTTTCGCCACCGGCAAGGCGATCAAGGCGACCGTGCCCTGAAAGAGTCCACCAATGTATTCCTGCAAATTGCGCGGCGCCGGCGAGCCGGGAAACGGGCCGCGCGGATTGGCCGCGGAGCTCGTGCCCTTGCCGTTGGCGACGAAGAGCGTCTGGCCATCCGCTGACACCCGCACGCTGGTGGGAAACCAACCGACAGGGATGAAACCGAGCGACTTCGCCTTACCTGTTTTTTCCACGTCAAAGATGGCGACGTTATTGTTGGTCGCGTTGGCTACGAAGAGGAGTTCGCCGTCGGGGGAGAGCGCGAGGCTGTTGGGCATCGAGCCGGGCGGGGAATTGGGAAAGAGCGACGCGGTGAGTTTTTCGCCGACGCGTCCGGTAGCGGTGTCGACGATGCTGACCGTATTGTGATTCGCCTCCGCAACAAACAAGCGCCCGTCCGGCGCGAGGAGCATCTCGTTCGGG
>CAJAFD010000134.1 GCA_903938935.1 uncultured Opitutia bacterium | reverse complement strand
GCGTCGCTGAAGCCGCTCGGCGATGGCTTCATCAAGCTGGTGAAGATGCTGATCGCGCCGATCATTTTTGCGACCGTGGTCGTGGGTCTCGCTGGCATGGGGGACTTGAAGAAAGTCGGCCGCGTGGGCGGGAAGGCGCTGTTGTATTTTGAAATCGTTTCCACGCTCGCGCTGATCATCGGCCTCGTAGTGGCCAACGTGTTCACGCCGGGGGCGGGCGTGCATGCGAACGCGGCTACGCTCGATGCGAAGGCGGTCGCGGGTTACACGAAGGCGGCGCAAGGACAGACGACGGCGGAGTTTTTGCTGCACATCATCCCGAACACGTTTGTCGGGGCGTTTGCCGAAGGGGAAATTTTGCAGGTGTTGTTGTTGGCGGTGTTGTTTGGCATCGCGCTTGGGCAGATCGGCGAGCACGGGCGGCCGGTGCTCAACTTGATCAACGAAGTCTCGCGCGTGATTTTCGGCATTGTGAGCATGGTGACGAAACTGGCGCCGGTGGCGGCGTTTGGCGCGATGGCGTTTACCATCGGCAAATACGGCCTGCGCTCGCTGGTGTCGCTCGGGGCGCTGATGGCGTGCGTGTACGTGACGTGTGCGCTGTTTATCTTTGTGGTGCTCGGACTGATCGCGCGGTTCAACGGCTTCAGTGTGTGGAAAATCATCAAGTACATCCGCGAAGAATTGTTGATCGTCGTGGGGACGTCGTCGTCGGAG
Source organism: uncultured Opitutia bacterium (assembly GCA_903938935.1). Classification (GTDB taxonomy): domain Bacteria; phylum Verrucomicrobiota; class Verrucomicrobiia; order Opitutales; family Opitutaceae; genus Tous-C4FEB. The sequence continues at coordinate 7,561 of CAJAFD010000134.1, read as the reverse complement.
ACGGCGTTGCCGGGGTTGATGCACAAGATGGAGAAGGCCGGTTGCGCGCGGCCGGTGGTCGGCATCGTCGTGCCCTCGGGCTACTCGTTTAACTTGGATGGGACCTCGATTTATTTGACGATGGCGGCACTTTTCGTGGCGCAAGCGACGGACACGCCGCTGACGTTATGGGAGCAGGGTAAATTATTGCTCGTGCTCATGATCACTTCGAAGGGCGCGGCGGGCGTGACGGGGAGCGGCTTCATCACGCTGGCGGCGACGCTGGCGGCGACGGACAAAATTCCCGTGGCGGGCATGGCGCTGATTCTCGGCGTGGACCGGTTTATGTCGGAAGCGCGCGCGATCACCAATTTCATCGGCAACGCCGTGGCGACCTTGATCGTGGCGAAATGGGACGGCTCCTTCGACGCGACGAAGGGCGGCGACGTGTTGGCGGGTAAGCAGCCCTAATTTCTGCTTTCGCCGACTAATCAACAGGCCAGGTCGATGTAACTCAACCGCGGGTTGAATACGCGTCCGGTTTAATTTAAAAAGATCGCCTCGTTGGTCTGGAAAAGGGCGTGAGCGAGTTTGGTCCAGGCGTCGAGTGGCGCGCGGTTTTCGTTGAGCGCGAAGCCGCCCGGCGGGCGGTTGTCCATGCCGCCTTTTTTCAGGCTGGCCATTTGGGCGGCGCGTTGGGCTTGGCGTTGTTGTTTGCGGGATTCTTCGGCGCGGGCGGAGACGGGCGCGGGTGGGAGATCGAGGGCGAGGCCGGCGGGATTGGCTTTCACGTAGCGGACGCCCAGGGCGATTTCTTGTTCGTTGGGCGGACGTTGGTAGATGGCGAGGTACAGGGAAGTGACGCGCTCTTGGTCGCTTTTCAGGTCGGCAAATTCGGGCCGGTGCGTGAGGCGGCGCGCGGTCTCGACGACGAGCGGGCTGTTCATGAGAAACAAGGCTTGGGCGGGGACGATCGTCTCGTAGCGGCGACCGCTGGGGAGGTCGGGGTTGGGGAAGTCGAACTGCGTGAGGAGTTCGGGTGGGTTGCGCCGGTCGATGTAGGTGTAGACGGCGCGGCGGGTGGCGAATTCTTCGCTGCCCATCGGGATCGAGCGGCCGCCGAGTTTGGGCTCGAGGGTGCCGGCGATGGCGAGGAGCGAATCGTGGAGTTGCTCGAAATCGAGGCGGCGGACCGGGGCGCGCCAAAGGTAGCGATTGTTGGGATCTTGCTCGGCGTACTTGGGGTTGTTGGCGGAGCTTTGTTGGTAGGTGGCGCTGAGGACGATGAGGCGGTGGAGTTTTTTGATGGACCAACCGTCTTCAACGAAGCGGCTCGCGAGGTAGTCGAGGAGTTCGGGGTGGCTGGGCGGGGTGGACATGTTGCCGAGGTCGTCGGGGGTGGGGACGAAGCCGGTGCCGAAGTGTTGTTGCCAGACGCGGTTGACGAGGACGCGCGCGGTCATGGGGTTTTTGGGGTCGGCGATAGCGAGGGCGAGCGGGAGGCGGCCACTGCCCTCGTGCCATTCGGGGCGCTTCTTGGGATCGGGTGAAAGAATTTCGAGGAAACGACGGGGGACGACGGGGCCTTTGTTTTGGGCTTCGCCGCGGATGAGCACGGGGTAATCGCGGGCGCGGGGGACATCGGTCACGACGGCGGCGCGGGCGGGGGAGCCGGGGTGGTTGGAGTCGAGGTCGCCGATCTCGCGTTGGATGCGGGTTTCTTCGCGGACGAGTTCTTTGCGTTTCTCGGCGTCTTTTTCGCGGGATTTGCGGAAGGCGGCGTAGCGGGTTTCGAGGTCGTCGGCTTGGAGTTTAAGCGCGTCGGATTTCGCGAGGTAATCGAGGAGCTCGGGCGTCTTGGGGATTTTGGCGAAGAGGGTGGGTTGGTCGCGGGCGTACTTGGGCTCGTTGAGATTAGCGAAGACGCCGTAGAGCGAGTAGTAATCTTTGGTGGGGATGGGGTCGAATTTATGGTCGTGGCAACGCGCGCAGGAGACGGTCAGGCCGAGGAAGGCTTTGGAGGTGACGTCGATGCGGTCGTTAATGATGTCGTGGGTGACGCCGTTGAATTTATTGCCGAGCGAAAGGAAACCGAGGGCGGCGAGGGAACGTTGGTCGAGTGGGGGCTCGGCGTCGGGTTTTTTGGTTTTGGATTTTTTGATGGCCGCGGCGAGGAGGCGATCGGCGGCGAGTTGTTCGACGATGAATTGGTTGTAAGGAAGGTCGCGGTTGAAGGCGTCGATGACGTAGTCGCGGTAAGTCCAGGCGTTGGGGTAGCGGAGGTCTTCGCGGCCCTTGGCGTCGCCCTTGGTGTCGGAGTAGCGGGCGACATCGAGCCAGTAGCGCCCCCAACGTTCGCCGTAGGCGGGGGAGGCGAGGAGGCGATCGACGAGTTGGGCGTAAGCGTCGGGTGCGGGGTCGGCTACGAAGGCGGTGATCTCCGCGGTGGTGGGCGGGAGGCCGGTGAGATCGAAGGAGACGCGGCGGATGAGGGCGCGTCGATCAGCGGCGGGGTTGGGGGTGAGGCCGTGGTCTTGGAGGCTGGCGAGGATGAAGTGGTCGACCGGAGTTTGAATCCAAGCGGAATCAGCGGGACTGGCCGTCGCGGGAAGCGCGGGTTTCTTGACGGGTTGAAAAGCCCAATGGTTTTTGCCGACGCCGCTGTAGGTCGTCAGGGCGCCCGGTTTGGTGGACGCGGGGACGCGGGGATCGGGGGCGCCGCGTCGGACCCATTCGGTGAGGTCGGCGATTTGGGCGTCGGTGAGTTTTTTGCCCTTGGGGGGCATCTGGAGTTCCTCGTCTTTGTAGCTGATGGCGGTGATGAGGAGACTCTCGTTGGGCTGGCCGGGGATGAGGGCGGGGCCGGTGTCGCCGCCCATGAGGAGCGCGGCGGAAGAATCGAGGAAGAGCCCGCCTTTGACGCGTTCGGCGTCGTGGCTGTGGCATTTGTAACAATGATCGACGAGGACTGGGCGGATCTTGTTTTCGAAGAAAGCGAGATCGGCCGGGGAGAGCGTAGGACCTGCGTCGGAGCGGGGTGGGGGCACCCCGCCTACAGCCGGAGCGAGCGGGAGGAGGAGTGAGAGAAACAGGAAAGATAAAGAGGCGTTGCGCATGGCGGGGCGCTCAGGCGAGGACGGGTTTGACGACTTCGCCGGCGACGTCGGTGAGGCGGAAATCGCGGCCGTTGAAGCGGTAGGTGAGCTTCGTGTGGTCGAGGCCGAGGCAGTGGAGCATCGTCGCGTGGAGATCGTGAACGTGAACTTTATCGGTGACGGCGGCGGCGCCAAATTCGTCGGTCGCACCGTGGACCGTGCCGCCTTTGATGCCGCCGCCGGCCATGACGACGGAGAAGGCTTTGGCGTTGTGATCGCGGCCGGGGTTTTCGTAGCCGTTGCGGTCTTTGGTGGGTTTGCGGCCGAATTCGCCGCCCCAGACGACGAGCGTGCTATCAAGGAGGCCGCGTTGTTTGAGGTCGGCGAAGAGAGCGGCGAGGGGGCCGTCGATTTCGCCGGCTTTGGCGGAGAGTTTTTCGCGGAGATCTTGGTGGTGGTCCCAGCCGTCGTGCCAGACTTGGACGACGCGGACGCCGCGCTCGACGAGGCGGCGGGCAATGAGAAGTTGTTTGCCCTGCTGGGTGTTGCCGTAGGTGGCGCGGGTAGCTTCAGTTTCTTTGCTGAGATCGAAGGCATCGGTGGCCTCGGCCTGCATGCGGAAGGCGATTTCGTAGGATTCGAGGCGGGTCTCGAGGGCGGCTTCGCGTTGGAGATTTTGGGCGTGGACCTGGTTGAGTTGGTGGACGAAGTCGAGTTGGCGGCGTTGTTCTTTGGGGGCGACGTAGCTGTTGCGGATGTTTTGGATCATCTGCTGCACGGTGGCCGCCGTGGTGTTGATGGAGGCGCCTTGGAACGTGCCGGGCAGGAAGGCGGAACCGTAATTGCCGGCGCCGCCGGTGGGGAGTTTGCCGCTACGCAGGGCGATGAAGCCGGGGAGGTTTTGGTTTTCGGTGCCGAGGCCGTAGACCAGCCAAGAGCCGAAGCTGGGCTTGGTGAGGCGCAGCGAACCGGTGTTCATGAAGACCGTGGCAACGTCGTGGGCGGGGATGTCGGTCCACATCGAGCGGATGACGGCGAGGTCGTCGGCGTGGGCGGCGGTCTTGGCGAAGACGTCGCTGATCTCGAGGCCGGAAGCGCCGTATGGTTTAAATTGAAACGGTGAACCCATCGCGATGCCGCCGTCGGCGAGGGTTTTGTTATTAAGACGGGTGAGGGTCGGCTTGGGGTCCCAGGTGTCGACGTGGGAAGGGGCGCCTTGGGCAAAGATGTGGATGATAGCTTTGGCTTTGCCTGGAAAATGCGGGGGCTTGGGGAGCAACGGGCTCGGGCCGATTTTCAAATCAGCCGTGGCCGAGGTCGCGCCAATAAGTTGGCCGGGTACGAGTGAAGCGAGCCCGAGGGCGCCGACGCCCATGCCCACGCGGGAAAGCAATTGGCGGCGAGTGAGAAAGCAGTCGGCGAGGTCGGTCGAAATGCCATGGCACGCGTGGCCGGGGGGCGAGGGATAGGGGTGAGCCATGGTAGGGTAAGCAGGTATGACGTCAGGGCCGCGGTGGGGTTGCGCGCCAGGACGTATTGGGTGAACTAAGGTTTATCTGACGTAGTCCATGCGGTGGATTCAATCCTGTTTAAACTGGGTTCATCGAACCTAAGGGAGGCGTTTTTCAAAGTTGTGCCAAACATGTGACGTAGTCGCAGTAATGTTACACTACATGGCGTGCGCTGTTACCCAGATGTTACGTGAATGAAAAAGATGATCTACCACTCCATTCCACGTCTGGCTTTTGTTTTACTGACGGCGCTCGCGGTGACCTCGGCCCGGGCTGAACTCAAACTGATCTCTGGCGTTTCAATCCCCGGTGGCGGCGAAGTCGTCGCGCACTATAACGCTCCTTCCGGCTCGGATTATGTGCTCGCGACCAATTCCTTGGCGCGCACGGGCACGGTGAGCCACAAGATCGACATCTACGCGCTCTCTTCTTCAGGTGCGCTGAGTTTTGTCGTGGCCGCTAATTTTGATAACATTTTTGGGGCCACCGCGACGCTAGGCGTCAGCAGCGTGGCGGCAGATCCCAACGGTCGCGGTTTCGGCGTCGCCTCGATTATCCCGAGTGATAACACCCGCGTGCTCGGCAAGGTGGCGTTTTTCGAATTGGCCACTGGTACGGTGCTGCGGACCGTCGACGTGGGCTACCATCCCGATGCCGTGAAGTTCACGCCGGACGGGACCAAAGTCATCGTCGCCAACGAAGGCGAATACACGGCCAACGCCGCCCAAGCCCCCGGCTCGGTCAGCGTCGTGAACCTTGCAGACGTGACTTCAACGGCCAGTCTCACCAGCGCCGCTCCCTCCGTCACCACCGTCGATTTCAAAACCGGTCTCGCCAGTGGGGTTAACCTCAACAGCGTCCGCATCAATGTCGCCGACGTCGCCGCGGCCGACCGCTACCTCTACATCGAGCCCGAGTTTTCCGCTACGACCAATGATAAGGTCTACGTGACGCTGCAGGAAAATAACGCTATCGCGATCCTCGATCTCACCGGCACCAACGCCAACACGTTCACCGCGATCAACTACCTCGGCACGATTACGCAGCGCATCGATGGCTCTGACCAAGACCCGACGGGCGGCGGACTCTCGGCGATCAACATCAACGACGTGGTCCCAGGCCTGCCCATGCCGGATACGATCCAGACCTTTGTCCAAGGTGGTAAACGCTACGTCGCCACGGCCAACGAAGGTGACGCGCGCACCGATGATGGCGACATCGCCCGGGCTGGTGCCACGGGCATCGTCGACACCGTCGCCGACGGCGCGGGCGACCTCGTGTTTGCCGGCAGTCTCAGTAATTCGGCCGGCCTCGGTCGCCTCAACATCTCCCGTTTCGATGGTAACACCGATGCCGACGCTGGCATCGAAGTGCCCACGATGATCGGCACCCGCAGCTTCACCATTTGGGATGAGGCCGGCACCCGCGTGTTCGACAGCGGCTCCATGATCGAAGAGTTCGTGCGCAATAATTACCCGCTCACGTTCAATATGAACAGCGGCACCACCACCGCGATCGACACCCGCTCCGATGACAAAGGCCCCGAGCCCGAGGCCCTCGCTTATGGTGAGATCGAAGGAAAGCAGTATATTTTCGTCGGCGCAGAACGTCAGAACGGCATTTACCAGTTTGATGTGACCAACCTCAACCAGGTCCGCATCGTCGGCTACTTCAACCTCATCGACGGCACCAACGTCACGAAGGGCACGCAGCACGTCTCCCCCGAGACCTTGGTCTTCGTTTCCGCTGCGGAAAGTCCTACCGGGCGTCCCTCCTTGCTGGTCGGTTACGAAGGTTTCCCCGATCTCGGCATCGACGGCTCCATCGCCTTACTCGAAGTCACCCCCAGCGCCACCCGCATCACCAACAGCTCCATTCGCACCACGGCCGCCGCGGGCCAGACCGTGATCGTTGGTTTCCAAAATAGCGGCACGGACACGATCCTCGCTCGTGCCATCGGCCCCGGACTCGCCGGTTTCGGAGTGACCAACGCCTTGGATGATCCGCGGCTCGCATTCTATAGCGGTGCGACCCAGCTCGACGCCAACGACGATTGGGTCTCTGGCCAAGCGACCACCACGCTCTTCAACGCGGCCGGCGCTTTCCCTCTGACGGCAGGCAGCAAAGATGCCGTTCTGTCCCGCGCCCTCAACGGGACCCACTCCCTGCAAATGGCCGCGCGCACCACGGGCAACACTTTGATCGAACTCTACGGTCTCGGCACCTCGGCTCGCTTCAGTAACTTCTCGGCGCTCGCTCGCGCGGGCGGTTCCAACGATATGCTGATCGGTGGCTTTGTGATCGGCGGCAGTGGTACCAAGACCGTGCTCGTGCGTGCGGTCGGTGCTCGCCTCGCGGGCTTCGGTGTGGCCAGCGCGTTGGCGGACCCGAAACTGGAAGTCTATCGCGGCTCGCTCAAAGTGGCCGACAACGATGATTGGGCGCAGGCCGTGACGGCGGCGGATTTCACGGCGGCAGGTGCGTTTGGTCTTGATGCCGACGCGAAATCAGCGGCGGTGAAACTCACGCTCACCGCGGGCGCCGGTTACACGGTGCATGTGACCGCGACGGGCGGCATGTCGGGCGATGTCTTGCTCGAAGTTTACGAGCTGCCCTGAGCGCTCGAGCGTTTAACTTCAGATCTCCAATCTAGCCGCCCTTTTGGGGCGGCTTTTTTTTGGCCCTAAGCGGGCAAAGGAGGCAGCGGGACATCGAGCGTGGCCGCGATGGCGCGCAGGAGTTCGTATTCCTCGACGTGGACTTCGCCGTCGGAAATCACGACGTGCGCCGCGGCTTGCAGCAGGCGTTGCTTGATCGGCCCGCTCGCTGCAGCGAGTTTATCGAGGGCGACGTCGAGTGCGACAAGATCGGTGGTGAGCGCGAGCGGCCCGAGGTGGCCGGCGAGGAGCGGCAGTTGCGCCGCGCCCGCGGCATAGGCTTCGTTAGAATCGCGATCGCTGGCGTGGGCGAGGATCG
>CAJAFD010000133.1 GCA_903938935.1 uncultured Opitutia bacterium | reverse complement strand
TACAAACAGGACAAAGCCACCTGGGCGGGCGTGGAGGAGTTGGGGCCGCTCACGAATCCCCTGCACGTGGCGTATTACCAAAAACTACTTTTGGCCGTCGAACGAATCGTGCAAAAAATGGTCGAGGGAAAGCGGCAGTTCAACAGTTTGGCCGAGCTCGATAATTTCCTCATTTTCACCTTGGGACGAGTGCACTGAACCCTCGGAAGGACGGTGAAAACGGCTTTCTCCGGAGCCGGTTCTTGAGTGGGAAGTCGGTCCGAAGTCTCTCGTTGACGCCGGCGGGGCCGATCCCTGAATCTTTTGGCAACATTTTCCCTGTCGTGGCGTCCAACGCCGCATCCTTCCATCACCGAATGAAACATCTTCGTCTCGCCCTCCTCGTCTTCGCTGCCAGCGCCGGTCCGTTGTGCGCGCAAGACGAGCAACAGCAACGCCCCCCGACGGAGATCCCTGATTTTAGCAACCTCGATGACTACATCTACGAGCCGAAGAGCGTTTTGAGCTTCGGGTTTCGTCTGCTGAGCGGGGCCAAGTTGTCGTTTTTTGGTTCCGGTCGCCTAGGCACTAACAACACCCCGGGCGCTGCGACCGGGAGCCTCAATCGCACCTATCACGACGGATCCGTGGGCATGGATGGCCGCTTCGCACCTAGGGCCGACACGAGCGGAAATCCCGTTTTGGACCCCGATTCCGGTTCCCAGATTTTCGATCCGATCGCGCCGGATGGCCGCACCAACACGTGGAGTTTCCAGAATTCCAGCCAGATCACGGCCGACGGATTCATGGCGTTCCACACCTACAGCGCAGACGTCATCGATGCGGGAACGCGGAAGGCGGAGGCCAACTCGAACTTTGGCATGGAGGTCGCCGTTTCCCGGGACATGGGGAAACTTTTTGGCAGCCGCGCCTCGTGGCAATTGATCGCCGGCATGACGCTCAACGATCTTTCCGGGACGACCTCCGACAAGATGCAAGCGCGGCTGACGGCGTTGACCGATCTCTACTCGCTCAATGGCGAGGTGGCTCCGATTGCCCCTTACAGTGCGCCGAGTTCCGCCACCGCCAGTGTCCTCGTTTCCGCCGGGAACCCAGTCCTCAACGACGACGGCACGGCCCAATCGGTCACGACGGATACCACGATCTTTCTGACTAACCAGCCGGCGGATCGGTCCAACAAGGTCACCACCGATGCCACCAGCGTCGAAGCACGGTGGAAATTGAAGGGAGCTTATTACACGTTTCGAGCCGGCCCGACCGTTTGGGTGCCGATCTTCTCCCGTCTCCGCGCGAGCGTGGGCGTGGGCGCTGCCCTGATCTACGCGGGAAGTACCTACAGCGTCACTCAGACTTACACGCCCGAAACCGGCGCCGAAATTACCGAAACAAGTTCGAGCCTAACGAGCCGTCTGTTGCCCGGTTATTATGCCGATGCGACGCTGCAATTCGACCTGACCGAACGCACTGGGTTCTATGCCGGTGCGATCATGCAAGGCGCCGGGGCCTACACGCAAAATCTCAACAGCACCTCAGAGAGCGGCTCGGTGGCCAATTATTCCACGCGGATCGACCTCGCCAAACAGCAAGGTTTCCGTGGAGGCATGAC
>CAJAFD010000132.1 GCA_903938935.1 uncultured Opitutia bacterium | reverse complement strand
GCGCTTCCTTCGTTGGCCCGAGGGTGACGATGGCGATGTTTTGGGTGTCGCCGCGTTGGAACATGGCGGAACCGTGGACGCGGGGGAGGACGCCGACTTGGGCTTGGAGCGGGCGAAGGGATTTCGCGTCGCGGTGGTCGGAGCGGACGCCTTTGGCGAGGACGGTAGCGCGGTAGGCTTTGTATTGGAGGTCTTCGAACACGACGTTGAGGTCGACGTCGGTGAACTTGCCTTCGCCGAGCTCAGCGAGGAGAGCGGCTTTGGCTTCTTCCTTGAGGGCTTTGACGTTGGCGGAGCGGACGTTTTTCTCGAAGCCGAAGATGACGGCCGAAACGCGGTCGGCGGGGACGACGCGCTCGATGATGGCGCGGGCCTCAGGCGTGGCGCCGACGAGCTTGAAGACGGACTTGGTCTTACCGGCGAGGGCGGTGAGCTCTTTGATGGCCGCGATGATGGGCTGGATGGCTTCGTGGCCGAAGGCGAGGGCTTCGACGAATTTTTCTTCGGAGATCTGGTCGGCGGAACCTTCGATCATCAACATGTCCTTGGCGTTGCCGACGTAGATGAGGTCGAGCGAGCTGGAGAACATCTGCTCGATGGTCGGGTTGGCGACGAACTTGTCGTCGATCATGGCGACGCGCACGCAGCCGATGGGCCCGTTCCAGGGGATGTCGGAGATGGCGAGGGCGGCGGAGGCGCCGTTGACCATCGCGATGTCGGAGTCGTGGATCAAATCGGCGGACATGAGCTGGCCGATGATTTGGACTTCATTGAGGAAACCCTCGGGGAAGAGGGGGCGGCAAGGACGGTCGCAGAGGCGGGAGATCAGGATCTCGCGCTCAGAAGGGCGACCTTCGCGTTTGAAATAACCACCGGGGAAGCGGCCGGCAGCGGCGTACTTGTCGCGGTAGTCGACGGTGAGGGGGAAGAAATCTTGGCCGGGGCGCATGGTCTGGGCGACGCAGGCGGTGACGAAGACGTTGGTCTCGCCGACATTGACGTTGACGGCGCCGCCCGCGAGTTGGGCGATGGAGCCGGTGGAGAAGGTCATCCCGAGGCCGGGAACGGTGACATTGTGTTTCTGATTCATAACGGATTTTCGGACGGATGCGGCGCAGGGGCCGCGGATTTCGGATTAACTGACGGTTTTGTTTTTCGGTTAGCGGACAAGAGATGCCGGCGGCGCGCACGGGGCGCGGCGGCGGTGTCTCGGGTTTTGGGCTGCGGTCGGCGCGAAGGCCGGCCGGGCTTTGCAATCATCTCGGTCAGACTCGAGAGATTTCAGGTTGGCGCCCCGTTTGGAGCAACAATCAGAAATGTCCCTGTCTTGATTCGAGTGTCGGTAAAGACAACGGGCGACCCGCGGATCGGGTCGCCCGTGCGATTTAAAGCGTTACTTGCGAAGGCTCAGCTTCGCGAGAATATCGGTGTATTTGTTCAATTCGTGCTTCTTGAGATAATCGAGAAGCTTACGACGGCGGCTCGCCATCTGGAGCAGGCCACGGCGCGAGTGGAAATCCTTGCGGTGGGTGCGGAGATGCTCGGTCAAGTGATTGATCCGGGCGGTGAGCAGCGCGATCT
>CAJAFD010000131.1 GCA_903938935.1 uncultured Opitutia bacterium | reverse complement strand
GTTTGTCGCGCTCGATACGACCGACGGTAATAAATGGAGCGACACCACGGTGCAGCCGGAGACGTTGGCGTGGTTGACGCAGGAATTACCGAAACTCGATCCGCAGCGGCCGACGGTGTTGCTCACGCATTTTCCGCTCGGCGCGGGTGCAAAATATCGTCCGCTCAACGCGGAGGCGGTGCTCGCGCCCTTCGTGGCGTTCAATTTACGCGGGGTGTTTTCCGGCCATTATCACGGCGTCACTAAAGTCGCGCATGGCTCGATCGAGTGCGTGACGAATGTGTGTTGCTCGCGCGTCGGCAAGAATCACGACGGCACGGCCGCCAAGGGCTACTATATTTGCACGGGCGGCGCCGACGGAAAGTTGACGCGCGAGTGGTTCGCTTTTGCGGGCTGAGGGGCGCCTGGGTCTGCGGGATTATTTGACGAGATAGGCTTTGTAGAGGCCGGCTTGAGCGGGCGCAAAACGACCTTGAATGAAGACGCCTTCGTCGCGGCTTTCCTCGAATTGGACGTGGCCGGTGGCGTGGAGTTTGGCGATGACGTCGTAGCGCGTGTGCGGCACGAGGAGTTCCACGGCATCGAGGGCGTCGGCGATTTGCTCGAGGCAGGCGGCGATCAGTTGCTCGAGATTTTTGCCGGAGCGGGCGGAGATGAACAAGGCGTCGGGCGCGATGAGGTGGGCGCGGTTGAGGGCGGCTTCGTCGGCGGCGTCGACTTTGTTGAAGACGGTGATGATGGGTTTTTCAACGGCCCCGAGTTCTTTGAGGACGGCGAGGGTCGTCTCGTGGTGTTGGGCGGCGTTGGGGTTGGCGACGTCGAGCACGTGGATCAGAAAATCGGCGAGAATGACTTCTTCGAGGGTAGCTTTGAAGGCTTCGACGAGGCCGTGAGGCAGGCGCCGGATGAAACCGACGGTGTCGGTGACGAGGAGCTTTTGGTTGCCGCGGAGATGCAGCTGACGGGTCGTGGGGTCGAGGGTCGCGAAGAGTTTGTTCTCGGCGAGGACGGAGGCGCCGGTGAGGGCGTTGAGGAGGGAAGATTTGCCGGCGTTGGTGTAGCCGACAATGGCGGCGGTGGGGACGGGGACGCGTTGGCGACGTTGGCGTTGGGTGGCGCGTTGTTTGCGGACGTCGATGAGTTCGCGTTTGAGGGCGACGATGCGGTCGTTGACGAGGCGGCGGTCTTGTTCGAGCTGCGTTTCGCCTTCGCCGCCCATGCCGCCGGAGCCGCGTTGGCGCGAGAGATGGCTCCAAGCGCGAGTGAGGCGCGGCAGGGAATATTCCATGCGCGCGAGGGCAACTTGGAGGACGGCTTCGCGGGTCTGCGCGCGGTCGGCGAAGACTTGGAGAATGACTTCTTGGCGGTCGATGACGGCGAGTTCGGAGAGTTTTTCCCAGTTGCGCTGTTGGGCGGGCGTGAGGGCTTCGTCGAAGATGATGACGTGGCAGCCTTCGGCTTTGGCGAGCTCGATGAGTTCTTTGGTTTTGCCGCTGCCAAGGAGGGTGGCCGGGGTGGCGGTGCGGAGTTGGACGAGCTCGGTGCGGACGACCGTGAGTTTTAGATTTTCGACGAGTTCGCTGAGTTCATCGAGGAGCTCAGCGCCTTCGCCGGCGGCCATGTCTTTGGTCTGAACGCCCACAAGAAAGGCGCGTTCGATTTTTTCAGGGCGTTTGTCTTCGAGGAAATTGGCCATCAGTTGTGGGTAGGGTAAGAGATTACACGGGTCGCGCCGAGATTCAAATGGGCGCGGTGATGCGAGGCAGCGGCAGCGGCTCGATGGGCCGATCGCTTAGGGCGTGAAAAGCACGCAGACGGATTGGGCAACGGCGCTGGTGCCGGGCAAAAGAGTGAGTTTGCCGGTGGCGGGATCGACGCGGAAGGTGCTGACGGTGTCGGAGCCTTGGTGGGCGCAGACGAGCCAAGCGCCGTCGGGACTGAGCGCAAAGTTGCGCGGAGTTTTGCCGCCGCAGGGGACGATTTCTACGAGGGTGAGGGCGCCGGTCGTTGGCGTGATGGCGTAAACGGCGAGGCTGTCGTGGCCGCGATTGGAGCCGTAGAGGAAACGGCCATTAGGATGGACGCGTAGTTCGGCGGTGGTGTTGGTATCGCCGGTGTAATCGCGCGGGAGCGTGGGTATGCGTTGGAAGGGCGTGAGCGTGCCCGTGGCCGTTTCGTAGCGGGAGGCGGTCACGGTGCCGTCGAGTTCGTCGATGACGTAAAAATATTGGCCGTCGGCGGAGAACTTGGCGTGGCGCGGGCCGGTGCCGGCCGCGAAGCTCGTGAACGGCGTGGTCGCAGGTTGCAGGGAACCGAGGGTGGCATCGACGGCGTAGTGGTACACGCGATCTTGGCCGAGGTCGCAGATGTGGACGAAGCGATTGTCGGGGGAAAAAGTCGCGGAGTGAGCGTGGGGTTTGTCTTGGCGTTTGGCGTTGGGGCCGAGCGGGCCGGTGTGTTGGATGAAGCTTTGGCGAGGGCCGAGGCGGCCATCGGCGAGCAGGGGGAAGGAACTGACTTGGCCGCCACCGTAACTGACGGCGACGAGGATGCGGCCCGTGGCGTCGACGGCGGCGTGGCAAAGCGAGTCAGCGGTGATCTCGCGGTTTAGCAAAGTGAGGGCGCGGGTGCTGGGATTGATCGAGTAGGCGCGGATGGCGCCACCGGCTTTGCCATTAGGGAGTTTGGTTTCCTCGATCGCGTAGAGGACGCGGCCGCCGGGGTGGAGGGTGAGCCAAGACGGGTTGGTCAATTCTGCGGCGAGGATGGGCGTCGAGAGCGCGCCGGTTTTGGCGTCGAGTTGCGCGGCGTAGATGCCGCGGCTCGTGGTGCGCGTGTAGGTGCCGAGGTAGAGGTGGTGCAGGGAGGGAGTCACAGCGGACATGAGAAGAGTGGAAAATAAAAAGAGGGCGAAATGGAAAACGACAAGCGGACGTTGGCTGGGGTTGGGCATGGGACGGAAGGGGTCAGATATTCGTGCCAGCAGTGGCGGGTTCACGGGCGGCGATGCGGCGAAGATTTTCGGCGGTGACGTGGGCGATTTCGCTGAGGGCTTCGTGCGTTAGGAAGGCTTGGTGTGAGGTGATCAGGACGTTGGGGAAAGTGAGCAGCCGAGAAAGTTCGTCGTCGGCGAGGACTCCACCCGAGAGATCTTCAAAAAACACGCCCGCTTCTTCCTCGTAGACGTCGAGGGCCACGCCCCCGATTTGGCCGGATTTGAGCGCGGCGATGAGCGCGGTGGTATCAATCAGGCGACCGCGGCTGGTGTTTACCAAGACGCTCGTGGGTTTCATCAAGGCGAGCGTCTGCGGGTTGATTAAATGATGTGTGGAAGGAGCCAGCGGAACGTGGAGCGAGATGACGTCGCTAGCGGCGAGGAGTTCGTTTAACGTCACGTAGGTGACCTCGTGCTTCGCGGACCAGCTGACATCGGGCGCTGGGTCGCAAGCGAGCACCCGCATGCCAAAGCCGCGGAGAATTTGCGCCGTGAGGCGGCCGATTTGTCCGGTGCCGATGATGCCGGCGGTCTTGCCGTGGAGATCAAAGCCGACGAGGCCAGCGAGGGAGAAATTGAGTTCGCGCACGCGATTGTGGGCGCGGGGAATTTTGCGGATCAGGGCAAGAAGCAGTGCGATGCTGTGTTCGGCCACCGCGTGGGGCGAATAGGCGGGAACGCGGGTGACGGTGAGACCGAGTTCGTGGGCGGCGGTAAGGTCGATCTGGTTGTAACCGGCGCAGCGTAGCGCGATGTGGCGCACCCCGGCCGCGGCCAGGCGCTCAAGGGTGGGGCGGTCGGCTTGGTCGTTGACGAAGATGCAGACGGCGTCGGCGCCTTGGGCGAGGGCCGCGTTGTCGACGTTGAGCCGGAATTCGTGAAACCGGCAGGTAAAGCCCGCGGCCTTGGCGGCGGGGCCGAGATAGTCGCGGTCGTAGGGTTTGGTATCGTAGACGGCGACGAGGGGCATGGGGGAGTTTGGATTAGTCAGCGAGGGCGTGCTTAAAATGGCGGCGACACATGGCGACGTAGCGATCGTTGCCGCCGATCTCAATCTGGGCGCCTTCACGGACGGCTTTACCGTCGGTGCCGAGGCGTACGTTCATGGTGGCTTTGCGGCCGCAGTGGCAGATGGTTTTGAGCTCGGTGAGATCATCGGCGAGGGCGAGGAGCGCGCCGCTGCCGGGAAAGAGTTGCGCTTGGAAATCGGTGCGCAGCCCGTAGCAGAGGACGGGGATGTCGAGAGTGTCGGCGACATCGGTGAGCTGTTCGACTTGGGCGCGGGTGAGGAATTGGGCTTCGTCGACGAGGACGCAGGCGACGGGGGCAGAAGCGTGTTCGTGGCGGACGCGATTGAGGATGTTGTCGGTCGGTGTGAGTACTTCGGCGGGTGATTCGAGGCCGATGCGGGAGCGGACGCGTCCGAGGCCGGCGCGGGTGTCGATCGCGGGCACAAAGACGAGGGTGCGCATACCGCGTTCTTGGTAATTATAGCTCGATTGTAAAAGGACCGTGGATTTGCCGGCGTTCATCGCCGAATAATAAAAGTAGAGCTTCGCCATACGTGGAATAGCTTGGCTGAGCTAGGGCTGGCTGGCCAGAACGCTTTCAGGCGGTCGTGGTGCGCGTGCGGGAGGCTTGGGGCGGCGTCCGAGTTGGTTGGGCGCGGGTTACGCTGGCTTAATGCGGAATAACGTAGGGGTTGTTGATGATTTCCGATTGGCGGCGTTTGAGGTCAGTCGTGACGTAGAGCTTGGTAAGTTCTTTGATGACCTCATTAGCATCAAGCTGGTCGATATCGTGTTGGGGTAATTGGGCGCGTAGTTTCTCCCAATAGGCCTCGATGTATTTTTTTCGCAATTCCACGCAGAGGGCGCGCGTTCGATCACTTTTTATTAACAATTCCGTTTTGCCTTCGTTGCAGAAATTACGAGCTTCAGTTTCAGCGATTTTTAAATCTTGGTCACAGTCTTCCGGACTCCAAACGAGAATGCGGTCTACCCAGGCGGAGGTTCGAAAGGTGGGCAGGGCGGGTAACTGTGATTGCGCGGAAATTTTCCCTGCGCTGATTCTTGTGGTTTTGCGTGCGATTTGAGTGATTTTGGCCGCCTCGCCATGAAGAAAATCAGACGAAATACGCAATCCCGCCATCGCGTGAAGTTTTTGGTTGCGACCATCTTTTTCTGTTAGGGCCACCCGCGCATCACGGGCAAAGGCGATGGCTTGTTCGGTCAAAGCGGCGAGACCATTTTGCCAACGTTGAATGAGCGTCTCGATCTGATCGAGGAGTTGGTGGTCAGGACTGACGAGGGTGAGGTAGTTGTTCAGACTGTCGTAGATCATACTACGCAGCCAATTTTCCAGTCTTTGAATCTGGATTAGATTTCGCCGAATTTCCGTTTCTGCCGTGGTGATCTCTTGAAGAGATTTATCGTAATTATTTCTCGTTGCACGCGAAGCGAGGATACCCAGCAACGGCCGAGTGGCTTTGATTTTTTCTTTCTCTGCCTCGATGGATTTCAGTTCCTCCGTGAGCTTCAGGCGGCACACGATCGCAAAAGATTCATCACGTAAACAAGCTAGGGTTTCGTGGGAAAGTTTCAGATTTTTGTTCACGAATTAATGCGAATTATCAGCAATGGCTGATAATGCACATATATTACGCTAATTTATGCAACTAAAAATCCAATTCTTGGAATAATCTCTGCGCCCAGGGCTAGAACTGGTCAATGAGTCGCTTCGGTTTCTGGTAGCCACAAGGCCCAAATCGCCGCCGCAGCACCGACAAGACTGACGCATAGTAATGAGATACGGAAATCTCCGACAGGCACAAATAACCCGAAAATGATCGACGCCGCAGCGGCGGCGATACGTCCAATATTGTAGCAAAACCCCGCGCCCGTGGTACGAAGCAGGGTCGGAAAAAGCGGCGGTAGGTACATCGTAAAGAGCCCAAAGACTCCGCCGAAAAATCCGCCGATCGGTAGCCAAAACCAAGCCAGGGCGGCAAAATCCCGCGGCACCACGAAGGCGCCAAAAATCGCCAGCGTCAGCCCAAGAAACATACCCGCAATCGCGCGCCGATTACCGAAACGCAGCGCCAGCCAACCCGCGCCGAAGTTGCCCAAGATCGATGCAAAATTAAACGCGAAAAACGCCGCTGACACCAATTGCGTCGTCTCTCCGGCCGGCGTGTGGGCGTCCGCGAGCAGTTTACGCAGATGTTGGGTCTGCCAAAATAACATCAACCACCACGCCGACAAACCCAGCGCGCACACCGCACTCGTGTGCAACGTGATCTTCCGCACCGAACCGCGAAATAAATCCAGCGCGCCCGGTTTCGGCGCAGCGCTGGCTCCGGCGCGTTGCCACGTTTCCGGCTCGGGCACATGACGACGAATCCAGAAAACCAACAGCGCCGGTAGTACGCCCACCAAAAACACCCAGCGCTCCGAGCCTGGCGGCAACACCCACGACAAGAGGCCCACGACCACGGCGCCACACAACACGCCGATGTTGACGCCGGTCTGTAGCACGGCGGCCATCCACGGCCGCCACGCTTTAGGCCACGTCTCCGCCAGCAGCGAGGCGCCTACCGCCCATTCGCCGCCGATGCCGAGCGCCGCTACAAAACGAAAAATCATCAACTGCCACCACGTCTGCGCAAACGCACACAGTCCCGTGCACAACGCATACGTGATGATCGTCAACGCGAGCGCGCGACTCCGACCGATTCGGTCACCCACGCGGCCGAAAAACGCCCCGCCCAGCGCCCAACCGAGCAGAAACGCCGCTTGGATGTACGCGCTCTTTTCTTTGACGGCGGGATCGGCGGCGCTCGTCGCCATGAGTAACGTCATCACGAGCGGCGTCGCCACCAACGTATAAAGATGCAACTCGAGTCCGTCGAAAAGCCAACCTAGCCAAGCTGCGATGCCGGATTTCCATTGTAGGGGCGTGAGCTCGCGCAGACGCGCCGCTTCGCGGGGTACAGGGGTAGAATTCATGGGGTGTGCCGAGTGCGTCACGCGACGCCGCCGCGCTCAAGCCCTAATCCCGAGCGCAGGCTTGCGTCACCGGTTCCCTGCGCAAAGGTGCGGGGATGAAGACGAAATTGGGGCTCTGGCTTTTGGGGTTAATGTGGGCCGTGGTCGCCGTCGCCCAAGCGGAAACTCCGCCCGTGACCTCGTCCACGTGGCGCGGTTTTAAGCGCCTTGATTTCGTCGTCGCGGGCAGGCCGGCGCTGCTCGTCGTGCCGAAAACTCCCGCCGCCGGTAAGCCGTGGATCTGGCGCACCGAGTTTTTCGAACACGAGCCGCAGGCCGATCTCGCGCTGCTCGAACGCGGCTGGCACGTGGCCTACGTCAACGCGCAGGACATGTACGGTGCGCCGCGCGCGATGGCGATTTTCGATGGATATTACGAGCTGGTGACGCAGCGCTACGGCTTGGCGCGGCGCGTGGTGTTGGAGGGACTGAGTCGCGGCGGGCTCTATGCGTTTAACTACGCGGTGACGCATCCCGAGCGCGTGGCCGCGCTGTACCTGGATGCTCCCGTCCTCAATGTCCACAGCTGGCCTGGGCGAAACAAAGACACTCCGGCCGGCGCGAAATTATGGCGTGAGTTGCGCGAGAGCTACGGGCTGAGCGTAGAGGCCGCACAAAATTTTAAAGACAGCCCGATCGATCACATCGACGTTGTGGCCCGGGCCGGCGTGCCGATTTTACTGATCTCGGGCGACGCCGATGAAGCGGTGCCGTTTACGGAAAATGGCGCCATTTTGAAGCAGCGCTACGATGATCTGCACGCCGTGTGCGAGGTGATCATAAAGCCCGGTGGGAAACACCATCCGCACAGCCTCGTTGATCCCGCGCCCATTTTGGAATTTCTCCTGAAGCACGCGCGTTTCTGAGTCGCTGTGGCGTAGGTGGGCGCGGCGTCGATCAGTGCTTCGCGGCGCACGGCGCGTGGCGGGGGCAAGTGATGAGGTGGTCGTTGACCATGCCGCTGGCCTGCATGAACGCGTAGCAGATCGTGGTGCCCACAAATTTGAAACCGTGAGCCAGGAGCGCTTTGCTCAACGCATCGCTTTCGGGCGAGCGCGTGGGGATTTCGCTCATGGCGCGGCGGCGATGGAGCAACGGACGACCGCCGACGAAGGACCACAGAAAACGGTCAAAACCGCCCGGCTCGCGGTGGAGCGCGAGATACGCGCGGGCGTTACCAATCGTAGCGGCGATTTTGAGCCGGTTGCGTACGATGCCGGCATCGGCGAGGAGCGCGGCGATTTTTTTAGCATCGTAACGGGCAATTTTCTCCGCGTCGAAATGGTCAAAGGCGCGGCGGTAATTTTCGCGTTTGGCGAGAATCGTCGACCAGCTGAGGCCGGCCTGTGCGCCCTCGAGAATTAAGAGTTCGAAGAGCGCGCGATCGTCGTGCAACGGCACGCCCCACTCGGTGTCGTGGTAGGCGAGATCGAGCGGATTGCGGGGCCAAGGGCAGGGGACGGATTTCATCGTTGGGCGATTGAACGGCGGTGTCGGGCAACTTTGCTCAGGAGCGGGATGCAGAGGCAATGCCGTGGAACGCGCAGGGGGAACGCGTGAATCTGACCGTCTGAACGTAACGGGCATTTCCATTGCTCCCACCTTGGGTGTTTTGAAGCTTCCCCATGATGCGTTCTGCTTTTCTTCGTTTTACCCTGTTGGCTGCTGCTGGGTTCGTTTGGGTTGCTTTGACCACCGAGGTGCACGCCGCAGCGGCGTCGCTGCGGCCGCAAGGTGATTTCGATGTGCGTCGCTACGGTGCGACCGGCGACGGCGCGACGCTCGACACGGCGGCGATCAATCGGGCAATCGAAGCCGCCCACGCGGCCGGAGGTGGTACGGTGCGGTTCCCGGCGGGCAACTATTTGAGTTTTTCGATTCGCCTGCGGAGTCGGATCACCTTGCAGCTCGAGGCGGGCGCTACGCTGATTGCGGCGACGCCGGCGCCGGGCTTTGGCGCTTATGATGCAGCCGAGCCCAACGAGTGGGACGCGTATCAGGATTTTGGCCACAGTCATTGGCACAACAGCCTGATCTGGGGAGAAAACCTCGAAGACATCGCCATCATCGGCCCCGGGCGGATTCATGGTAAAGGCCTCACGCGCTCCGGGCCTGGCCCGCGCCGGCTGAAGACTGCGGGCGACATGCCGGCTTCGATGCGCAACATTCGCGACCCGCAACAACTCAAGGTCGATGGTGAGCCCGGCACGGATACGAGCTTCATGGACGGACAGGGCAACAAGGCGATTGCGCTGAAAAATTGCCGGCGCGTGGAGCTGCGTGAGTTCTCCGTGTTGGCCGGCGGGCATTTTGCGTTGCTCGCGACCGGCGTGGATTTTTTGAACATCGACCGAGTCGATATCGACACGAACCGCGACGGTTTCGATATCGATGCATGTCGCGATGTGAACATCACCCGATGCCGCGTGAATTCTCCCAGTGACGACGCGATTGTCCTGAAAAGCTCTTTCGGGTTGGGCTATGCGCGCACTACGGAGCGCGTGACGATCGCGGACTGTGCCGTGAGTGGCTTTGACCTTGGGACGATGCTTGATGGCACCCGCCAGCGCACGCAGCAGATCGCGCCCGATCGTGACGGCGTGACGGGCCGCATAAAAATCGGCACCGAATCGAATGGAGGTTTCAAAAAAATCACCATCCGCGATTGCACCTTTGAGCGCTGCCGCGGGCTGGCGTTGGAGACCGTCGATGGCGGCATGATCGAGGATGTGGTGGTGAAAAATCTGACGATGAAAGAAGTCACGACGGCGCCGTTGTTCATTCGTTTGGGCAATCGCGGGCGCGGGCCGGATAATCCGCCGGTCGGTGCAGTACGTCGGATCAGCATCAGCAACGTGCATGTGCGTGATGCGGAAGCGAGGTTTGCCTCGCAGATCGTCGGGCTCGTCGGTCATCCGATTGAAGACGTGCGCTTGAGCGACATCACGATCGAGTATCGCGGCGGCGGCACGCCCGATGACGCGAAGCTAGAGCCGGCGGAAAACGAGCGCGGTTATCCGGAGCCGAGCATGTTTGGGACGTTGCCGGTTTATGGTTTTTTCGTGCGGCACGTGGCTGGGCTCACGGTCGAACGGATGAAAGTGAGCTACGCGACCCCCGAGGCGCGTCCGGCGGTGTGGCTCGAGGATGCTGTGGGCGTGAGTTTAAAGGAATTCGACGCCCAGCAAACGCCCGGGGCGCCGCGTCTGGTTTTGCGCGCGGTGCGCGGGCTGACGTTGCTAAAATTTACTGGCGTGAAAGACGTCACTGCGGGAACGGCGGAGCGCGAGGTGCGCTGAAAACGCGCGCGAGTTTAACGCGCGGCGAGGTGTTTTGCGAGGAAGGCGAGGGCTACCGGGCGCAGATCGCGCGCGAGCGCTTTTTTGTTCCAGAACTCAAAATCAAACGTGTGGCCGGCGCCTTCGACCAAGATGAGTTCGTGTTCCACGCCCTTGCGGACGAGCGTTCCGGCCAAGGTCCACGATTGCCCGATATCGACCGTGCCATCGATGAGACCGTGGATGATGAGCACAGGCGGAGAATTTTTCGCCACGTGCGAGACCGGCGAGGCGAGCGCGAAGACGGGGTCGTCGATGCTCGCGGCGCCGAAGACTTTGAGGTCGCCGCCGGGCTTGCGTTTGCCATTCGGCACGCCCTTGGCGTCGGTTTCCAAACGCGTGAGCAGACTGGCCGGACCGTAGAGATCGATGATGCAGCGGACTTGACTCGAAACTCCGGGATACGGCGTGGCGTTGGCCGTGGGTTCAAACTCCGGTTGATCCGCGGTGAGGCCCGTCAGCAACGCGAGGTGGCCACCCGCCGAGCCCCCGGCGACGGCGATGCGTTTGGGATCGATGTGATACTCGGCCGCATGGGCGCGCAGAAAGCGGACGGCGTTTTTGCAATCGTGGAGGTTGGTCGGCCACGCGCCGTCTCCGAGGCGATAGTCGATGCTCACAGCGACGTAGCCAGCGGAGGCCAACGTGCCGCAGATTTCGGCGGCGCGGGCTTCGTTTTTCGTGCCGCCGGTCCAGCCGCCGCCATGGATCCAAACTACGGCCGGTGCGAGCGTGCCGGCGGGAAGCGCAGCGGGCAGGTAAACATCGAGTTTCTCCGCTCGGTCGGGAGCAAGAAAGGTGACATCTTTCAAAACGCGCGGAACCGATTCAGCGGCGCCAACGATGTTGATCAGCGATAGAGCGAGGGCGAACAGGGCGAGACGGGCGTAGCGGGGCATGGTGTAGTTCAATACGGCGCGTGTGCGTCACTCAAGCATCATGGCGTTTCTCGCGTGCGGTGACGTTGCGATGAGCCGGCCGCGCACAAAAAAGCCCCGCGCCGGTGAGGGCGCGGGGCTGAGTTTGAGCCAAGATGCGGACCGAAGCCGCGAGGCGAATTACTTCTTCTTGGTGGCGGAGCGCTTTTCCTCGATCGCCGCTTGCGCGGCGGCGAGGCGGGCGACCGGCACGCGGTAAGGCGAGCAAGACACGTAGGTCAGGCCGACCTTATGGCAGAATTTTACGGAATCGGGGTCACCGCCGTGTTCGCCGCAGATGCCGAGCTTGATCCCAGGACGGGTCGCGTTGCCCTTCTCGCAGGCGATCTTCACGAGTTGGCCAACACCGGATTGGTCGATCGAGGCGAAGGGATTCTTCTTCACGATTTCGTTTTCGGTGTAGGCGCCGAGGAAGGAGCCGGAGTCGTCGCGCGACATGCCCAAGCAGGTCTGCGTGAGATCGTTGGTGCCGAAGCTGAAGAACTCGGCGGTCTGAGCGATCTCGTCGGCGGTGAGGGCACCGCGTGGGATCTCGATCATGGTGCCGACGGAGTAGGCGATCTTCACCTTCTTCTCCTTCTGCACGAGGGCGGCGACTTCGTGGACGATGGCGACTTGGAGATCGAGCTCCTTCTTGAAACCGACGAGCGGGATCATGATCTCAGGCTTGGCTTTGAAGCCGGCCTTGGTCGCATCGGCGGCGGCCTCGAGGACGGCGCGAGCTTGCATGCGGGTGATCTCGGGGAACTTGATACCGAGGCGGCAACCGCGGAAGCCGAGCATGGGGTTGAACTCATGGAGCTCGTGCACGCGGTGCATGATCTTCTCGACCGGGATGCTGAGCTTACGGGCGAGATCCATCTGCTGTTCCTTGGAGTTCGGGAGGAACTCGTGGAGCGGGGGATCGAGGAAGCGGACGGTCGCGGGATAGCCTTTGAGGGCTTTGAAGATGCCGTAGAAGTCGTCGCGTTGATACGGGAGGAGCTTGGCGAGGGCGGCTTCGCGATCCTTGAGGTTGTCGGCGAGGATCATCTCGCGCATGGCGTCGATGCGGTCGCCTTCGAAGAACATGTGCTCGGTGCGGACGAGGCCGATACCGACGGCGCCGAACGCCATGGCTTCAGCGGCTTGCTTTGGCGTGTCGGCGTTGGTGCGGACGCTCATCTTGGTGGATTGGGCGCACCATTTCATGAGCTGCACGTAGTTCTTATATTTCTCGGTCTTCTGCGCAGCTTTGTCGTCGCTGAGGAGACCGGAAATGATTTCCGAAGGAGCGGTCTTGATCTGACCGGCGTAAACGAGGCCCGAGGTGCCGTCGATGGAGAGGAAGTCGCCTTCCTTGAACGTCTGGCCGTCGATGGTGGCGGTCTTCGCATCGTAGTCGATGGTGACGCCGGCGGCGCCGCAGACGCAGACTTTGCCCATTTGGCGGGCGACGAGTGCAGCGTGCGAGGACACACCACCGCGAGCGGTGAGGATGCCTTCGGCGGCGATCATGCCGCGGAGATCTTCCGGGGAGGTCTCGACGCGGACGAGGAGAACTTTCTCGCCCTTGTCGGCGGCCTGCACGGAGCGGTCGGCGTTGAAGTAGATCTTGCCGGTGGCGGCGCCGGGGCCGGCGGGCAGGCCGGTGGCGATGACTTTGGCCTTCTTGACCTCGGCGAGATCGAAGATCGGGGCGAGGAGTTGCTCGAGCTGATCGGCAGGGTTGCGGAGGACCGCGGTTTCCCAGTCGATGAGTTTTTCGCGGACCATGTCGGCGGCGAACTTCAGGCCGGCGGCGGCGGTGCGTTTGCCGTTGCGGGTCTGGAGCATGAACAACTTGCCCTCTTGGACGGTGAACTCGATGTCTTGGACGTCCTTGAAGTGTTTCTCGAGGGTGGCGCGGACTTTGAGGAGTTCGGCGTAGCTCTTGGGCATGACGTCCTTGAGCTTGATCACCGGCTCGGGGGTGCGGACGCCGGCGACGACGTCTTCGCCCTGGGCGTTGACGAGGAATTCGCCGTAGAATTCGTTGGTGCCGTTGGCGGGATTGCGGGTGAACGCGACGCCGGAGCCGGAGGTTTCGCCGGTGTTGCCGAAGACCATGGCTTGGACGTTAACGGCGGTGCCCCATTCGGTGGGGATGTTGTATTTGCGGCGGTAGACGCACGCGCGGTCATTCATCCACGAGCCGAAGACGGCGCCCGCGGCGCCCCGGAGTTGGTCCCAGGCGCTGTTCGGGAAGGCTTTCCCGGTGCGTTCTTTGACGAGAGCTTTGAAGCGTTTGATGAGCTCTTGTTGGTCGGAGGCCGTGAGTTTCGAGTCCTCGATGTCGCCGTGGTAAACTTCGTGTTTGTAAGAGTGGATGGTGTGCTCGAACGGATCGTGGTCTTCGCCCTCGCGTTTCTGCACGCCCATGACGACGTCGCCATACATCTGGATGAAGCGGCGGTAGCAATCGTAGGCAAAACGGGAGTTGCCGGTGGCTTTCTCGAGGGCGAGGACGGTCTCGTCGTTGAGGCCGAGGTTGAGGATCGTGTCCATCATGCCGGGCATGGAATCACGCGCGCCGGAGCGCACGGCCACGAGGAGAGGCATGCCGGTCTTGGCGCCGAAGGTGGTGCCCATGATCTTCTCCATGTTGCGCACGCCGGCTTCCATCTCGGCTTGGAGAGTCGCGGGGTAGGTACGCTTGTTGGCGTAGTAATAAGTGCAGACTTCGGTCGTGATCGTGAAGCCGGGAGGCACGGGCAAGCCGATGCGGGTCATCTCGGCGAGGTTGGCGCCCTTGCCACCGAGGAGGGCTTTCATCGTGCCATTGCCGTCGGCTTTGGCGGCGCCCCACGTGTAGACGTATTTAGGCGCCTTCTTGGAGGCGGATTTCTTCGCGGGAGCGGACTTTTTTGCTTTGGATTTAGCGGCCATGTGGATGGGTTATACGGTTGAGAAAAACGGAGCGTTTGCGACGAGCGCAGAAGCTAAGACTGAAAACGTCCGCCCTGTGCGCTGTCAACGGCGCAGGGAGCAAGATTCCCCCGCCAGCTCCCCTGTGCGGCGACTCGCGGGTGCACCGCTCGGCCTTCAGGACTGCTCTGTACGGATGATTTCCGAAATAAATTAAGAAACGAGCGCCTCGGTTTCGGGGCGAAATACGAGGGCCGCAAGAAAAGGTCTGAAAAATATCTTGAACTCCGTGGGATGAGCCGAGAGCGTGCGCCTTCCCTAAATGGTAGGATACTCAAGTGGCCAACGAGGGGAGACTGTAAATCTCCTGGCTTACGCCTTCTCTGGTTCGAATCCAGATCCTACCACCACTTTCACCCCCGCTGGGGGGGTTCAGCCGGCCCGCGCCCGCGACGGCTCGGGGCCGCTAAGTTAAAAAAGCTCCCCGTCGCGATTATCCGGCGGCTAGCTTTTCGCGATTTAACGCGCTGCGGTCTTAAGTACGGCGAAACGTTCCCGCATTACTGCGAGGGTGGCGGCATAGGCGGGATCGGCCACGAGGTTGTGCGTCTCGGCGGGATCGGCTTTCAGGTCGAAGAGCTCCTCGAAATTGAAATCGGGCCAGAAGAGATATTTGGCGTCTTTGCGCACGAGGGCCTGCGACGATGGGATAAACGTGATGTTATTTATCGTGGCGTGTTCGTAGAAAAATTCTGTGCGCCAGGCCGGCGGTCGGGCGGCGAGATAAAGCGGCGCGAGGTCGCGGCCTTGCATGCGGGGCGGCGCCGCGACGCCCGCCGCAGCGAGGAACGTGGGCGCGAGATCGACGTTGAGCGTGAACGCATCGTCGGTCCGGCCCCGACGAGCGGCGGGCAAGCGCGGGTCTCGCACGATGAGCGGCGTGCGGATGCTTTCTTCGTAAGGGTACCATTTATCGGCGAGGCCGTGTTCGGCGTGGAAGTAGCCGTTGTCGCCGGTGAAAATGATGAGCGTGTTTTCGAGCGCGCCTTGGCGACGGAGTTCGGCGAGCACGCGGCCGCAGGTGGTGTCGACCTCGGTGGCGAGGCGGTAATAATTTTTCATCATCGTCTGATATTTTTCCGGCGTGTCGAAGCGCCAATGCCAGCGGCGGCGACCTTCGTTTTCTTCGTTGGCGATGAAGGGCGGGAGGCGTTTGAAAAACGTGTCCGCGGCCGTCGGCGGGACGGGAATGACCGTGTCTTTGTAGAGTTCCATGCTGCCGGGTTGCGGCAGGTATTGGAGCGGATTTCGGTCTTCGGCGTGCGTAGCGAAAAAAGCGAGCGTCAGGCAAAACGGTTTATCGGTGGGCCGGGTGCGCAGAAATTCGAGGGCGTCGTTTTCGTTTTTCTGGGTGACGTGAATCAGCGAGCCATCGGGTTGTTTCTGCCAGTGCGTGGTTTGGTACGAGCGGCCAAAATCGAATTTCTCCTGCGGGAATTTGCCGTTGTGCCATTTGCCGATGTGGCCGACGAAGTAGCCGTGGTCGCGGAGCAGGCCAGGGTAAGTCTCGGCCCACGGCGTGGTGAAAAAATTGAAGGCGGGGTTGCCGTGGCGCGACATCCATTGGCCCGTGAACAACGACGCGCGGCTTACTCCGCAGATGGAGGTGGTCACGCAATTGTGCGTGAAGCGCACGCCCTCGGCCGCGAGTTGGTCGAGGTTCGGGGTTTTAACCACAGGGTGGCCGGCCGCGCCGAGCGTGTCGTGGCGCCAGTCGTCGGCGTAGAGCACCAAAATGTTCAGCGGTTTAGTCGCGGTGGCGGCGGATGCCAACGGCACGACCAATAAACCGAGACACAGCGACGCGACGAGGTACGGGAGATTTTTTCGCACAGAAATCAGGGGTGGGGGTTTGCGATCAGAAACGATCACAAAAGTCCGCCCGCGGCGAAGCTGTAAAATCCTTTCCCGGCCGGATCGGCGCCCGCGCGGCCGATGATCACGTGATCGATGAGCGGAATGTCGATGGCCTTCGCGGCGGCGGTGAGTTGGCGCGTGATCGTGATATCGGCCGCGCTGGGCGTGGGATCGCCGCTCGGATGGTTGTGCACGCAGACGACGGCGCTGGCGGATTCGCGGATGGCGACCCGGAAAACTTCGCGCGGGTGCGCGAGCGTGGCGTGCGCGGTGCCGGAGGTGATTTCTTCACGGCGCAGGAGGCGGTTGCGCCGGTTGAGGCAGAGAATCCAAAATTTTTCCACCTCAAGGCCGGCGGCGAAGGGCTGCATGTGGCCGGCGACGAGATCGGCGCGGTTGAGGAGGGGCGCTTCGCCGGTTTGTTGGCCGAGGACGCGGCGGGCGACCTCGACGACGGTGACTAATTGCAGGGCTTTGATGGGGCCGATACCTTTGAGTTTTTTAAAATCGGTGACGGTCCAACCGATGAGACCGGCGAGTGAGCCCGCTTCGGCGATCAAAGTTTGCGCTAGGGTGAGCACGTCGTGGCCGCGGGTGCCACTACGCAAAAGCATCGCGAGGAGTTCGGTGTCGCTCAGGGCGGCGGCACCAAATTTTTCAAGGCGCTCTTGGGGACGTTCGCCGACGGCGGTGGAGCGGAGGCGGTTCGCGGGGTGGGCGTAGGGCTCGGGCGCGCTCATGCGAGATAATGGCGTCTTTGTGGTCGAGCGTACGTTCAAGCGCAATAGTGCTTTACCAGAAAATAGGCGCAAAAAAACCGCCCCTGTGCGGGCGGTTTTTTGAAAAAAGTGAGTCGCTAAACGGGGTTTAGTAGTGCTTCACGTAGCCGTTGCGACGGAGGCGTTCGAGCCAGCGTTCTTGGCTGCTTTGCGCCATCTGAGTGACGAGCATACGCTCAATCTGGTCGCGGACTTCGTCGATGGCTTGGTTGCCGGCGTATTTGCGCTCTTCGGCGAAGAGGATGAAGCAGCCTTCAGAGAGCATGAGTGGGGCGGTGATTTCGCCGGGTTTCAGGACGAAGAGCGGGTTTTTGAAATCGTCTTTGAGGTCGGAGCGTTTGACCCAGCCCCAATCGCCACCTTTGGCGCGGCGGGAGTCTTGGCTGTATTCTTTGGCGAGATCTTCGAATTTGGCGCCGCCCTTAAATTTGGCGATGATCTCATCGGCCTTGGTCTTGAGTTCGGCGTCAGTGGCGTTGTCGGCGCGGGAGAGTTGGATGAGGCGGAGGTGAACGCCGTCTTCTTGGTAAAAGCGGTCTTTGTTTTCGCGGTAAAACATCTCGATGCGTACGGGGCTGACGACGCTCTGGGATTTCCGCTGCTGCTGCTGCATGTAGTGGAAGATGATGTCTTCTTCGACTTCCTTGCGGTACTCGCGGAGCGTGGTGCCTTTGGCGCGGAGGTAGGCGAGGAACTTGGAGCGGTCGTTGTCGAATTGCTCGCTGAGGATGTCGGCGATGCGGTTGTCGACGTAGCTGGCGGGAATGTTGCGGGCTTCTTTGCCGTCTTTTTCTTTCCGAAATTCTTTAATGATGAGGACCTTGTCGATGAGGTCTTGGATGACGCTATCTTGGAGTGATTCGATCTTCTCGTTGAACTCCTTTTCGTTGCGGGCGTCGCGCTGGATTTGCGGGATGAGCGGCGAGATTTCGCGGCGGATGTCATCGACGGTGATGACTTTCTCCTCGGCGATGGCGGCGATGCCGTTGGCAAAGCGCATGTTCAACCCATCGTTCTGGGCTAAGGCCGTGAGGGCGCTGGCGCAGAGAAAACCGAAAATTGTGAGACTACGACGATGCGTCATGGGGTCGGCAGGTTGTTCAAAAATGTAATGACTTCTTTTAAACGTAGAAGCGGCTGCGGCGCGGTCAACCGTGGAAACCGGGTGCCGTGCATCACCCAATCATCACGCTGACCGCTGTGGCGCTGACACTTCAAGCGGTTGGCCTCGGTTTCGACGGAGAGGATGCCTTTTTGTTCCGCGCGGATGCGGATCTCTGTGACCAAGAGCAAGGCGCGGACTTCTTCACTGAATTTGCCGAACCGATCACGTAGGTCTGATTCGATCTGTTTGAGGGCGGGCAACGTATCGGCGAGCGCGAGGCGACGGTAAAAATCGATGCGCAGGCGCGTCTCGCTCACATAGGCCGACGGAATGCGCGCCTGAATCCGCGCCACCGCCGGGCCTTCGTTGGCGGCATCTTCGGCATCGCGGATCGCCGTGTAACCGTCGCCATGGCGGCCGCGGCCGTTGGCCTCGCGCGGGGTGCCTTCACCGACGAAGACAAAATCGAGCTTCACGCTGGCGCGAATCGCAGCGGCGGTTTTTTCGCCTTTCAAGCGGGCGACGGATTGGCGGAGCAATTGGCAATAAAGCTCGAAGCCGACGCCGACAATGTGGCCGCTTTGTTCGGAGCCGAGGAGGTTGCCCGCGCCGCGCAGTTCGAGGTCGCGCATGGCGATGCGGAAACCCGCGCCGAGTTGGTTGTGCTGGCGCATCGCGCTGAGGCGCTGGCGGGCGATGTCGAGGAGCTTGGTGTGACGATGGAGCAGCAGGTACGCGTAGGCTTGGTGTTTGAAACGACCGACGCGGCCACGGAGTTGGTAAAGCTGCGACAAACCGAAACGATCCGCGCCTTCGATAATGATCGTGTTGCAGTTGGGGATATCGAGGCCGCTCTCGATGATCGTGGTGCAAATCAGCACGTGGTACTTCATCGCCACGAAATCGGTCATGATGTGCTCGAGGTCGGCGGGATCCATCTGGCCGTGACCGACGCCAATCGTAAGATCGGGCATGAGCTGGCGCAGTCGCGCGGCGACGAGCTCGATGGTCATGATGCGATTGTGCAGATAAAACACTTGGCCGCCGCGACGGATTTCGTGGCGGATCGCATCGACGACGAGTTGCTCGTCGTAGGTTTTGACGATGGTCTGGATCGGGTGGCGGTTGGTCGGTGCGGTTTCGATGACGCTGAGGTCGCGTGCGCCCGTGAGCGCCATGTAAAGCGTGCGCGGGATGGGCGTCGCGCTCATCGACAACACATCGACCGTGGCGCGCATGCGCTTGAAGGCTTCCTTGTGCTTCACGCCGAAGCGTTGCTCCTCGTCGATCACCACGAGGCCGAGTTCGCGAAATTTCACGTCGGCCTGCAACAGGCGGTGCGTACCTATCAAAATGTCCACTTGGCCGACGGCGGCCGCTTCGAGGATTTTTTTCTGCTCCGCCTTCGTGCGGAAACGGCTGACCATTTCTACGGCGATGGGATATCCGGCCATGCGCTCGCGGAACGTGTTAAGGTGTTGTTGCGCGAGCACGGTCGTTGGCACGAGCAACGCAACTTGGCGGCCGCCTTGGACGGCTTTAAACGCAGCGCGGATGGCGACCTCGGTCTTGCCGAAACCGACGTCGCCGCAGATGAGCCGATCCATCGGGCGCGTGCGCTCCATGTCTGCCTTAGTCTCGGTGATGGCTCGGAGTTGGTCGCGGGTTTCCGTGTACGGGAAGGAACCTTCGAATTCTTTTTGCCACGTCGTATCCGGCGGACAGGCGAAACCTGGTTGGGCTTCACGCTCGGCGTGGATGCGGAGCAATTCGGCGGCGAGATCGATCGTGGCGCGCTCGGCGGCTTGGCGGGCTTTTTCCCAGCGACCTGAGCCGATGCGGCCGAGCTGAGGTTTGGTTTTGCTCAGGCCGACGTAGCGGCTGATCAGGTGCGACTCCTGCAAAGGCACGTGCAACGTGACGTGGTCATCAAATTCCAGCGTGATGACCTCGCGCACGCCTTGCGCCGTATCGAGTTTGGAAAGACCGCGGTAAAGCGCGATGCCGTGTTGGAGGTGGACGACGAAATCGCCTTCGACGAGTTCGGAGAAATCGAGGAGTTGGTCGATCTGCGCGCGTTGAGCCGTGGCGCGCGTTGGGCCGGAGGCGCGTCGGGCGCGTTGTCGGCCGAAAATCTCAGTCTCGGTGACAACAACCAAGCCGCGCGCATCGGGGGCGATTGGGGTGGTGGCGAGCGGCGAATGATGCGTGAGGCGAAACCCTTCGTTGAGGCCGCCGCGCAGGAAAAGCGGTTTGAGTTTTTTGAGTGAAGTATCGTCGTCGAGGATTTCGCGGATGCGTTGTTCCTCGCCTTCTTTGGAGGCGACGACGGCGACCGCGTAACCTTCTTTTTTCCAAACCGCGACTTGGTACAGGAAACGCGTGCGCGCCTCAGCTTCGACTTGGAGACGCTCCTGCGCGACGAGCGAATCGTCGGGATACGTGCGATGGTGGGAAAGGCTCTCGGTGTCCCAAGTGAGTTCGGTGGCGGTTTCGGGGAGCAGCGCGGTGGCTTCGTCGAGGTCGCTCAGACCGAAGTGCAAAGCGCACCGCGCGGCGAGCGGTGTGAAGCCATCAAAACCCTCACGCGCAAAACCGCTGAACGAATTTTCCAGCGCCGTCGGCTCGATCAACGCGAGGTGTGAAGACGGCGGGAGGTAGTCGGCGAGTCCGGTTTTCGCGGGGTCGAGTTTGATGCGCGGCGAGGCGGAGAGCGTGATGCGTTCGATTTTTTCGCCCGAGCGCTGGGTGACCGGATCGAAAGCGCGAATTTCCTCCAACTCGTCGCCGAAAAAATCGAGGCGATACGGCTGCGTGGCGGTAACGGGATAGACGTCGATGATGCCGCCGCGGATCGCGTAGTGGCCCGGCGCTTCGCAGACGGCTTCAGAGTCGTAATCGAGCGCGCGCAATTGCTCGAGCAAGCCGGTAAACGACAGGGCTTCGCCCCGCACCAAGGTGAGTTCGCGCGCGGCGAAGGCCTCCAGCGCTGGCACCGGTTGAAGCAGCGCGGCCGGTGTGGAGACGACGATGAGGCCGTCTTGAAGCGAAGCGAGGGCGGCCCCCGATGGCGTGCGGAGCGCACGAAGTTTGGAGAGAACGGTGAGGCGGTCGCTGGAGGCGGCGAACGCTTCGCGCATGTCACGGCTGTCGGGCTGCGACTCGGGAAAAATCAGGACTTGGAGCGCGCCGGCTTTGGGCGCGGCAGCGTGGAAAAAGGCGATGTCCTCGGCGAGTTGTTCGGCGATTTTAAGTTCGTCTGCGATGACGAGCCAGACGGTGGCCGGATGCGCGCGGACGAGCGCCGCGAGCACGGCGCCGCGAGCGACCGGGCAAATACCGGTGAGCTTGTGGCGCGTGGAGGAAGGTTCCGACATGGACGGAAATTGAGAATGAAAAAAACGGGCGACCGCAAATCAACCGAGGGTTTTCCCCAACGGCTTTAGGCGGGAAGTTTGCCGTCGAGCGCGGCGAGGGCGGCGCGGGCGGCGGCTTCCTCGGCGATTTTCTTTGAACTGCCACTGCCCTGGCCGAGGGCTTGGTCACGTAAATACACCTCGACGAAATAGCGCCGCTCGTGATCGCCGCCTTCGGTGCGAATCACCTCGTAGCGTACGGCGTGGTTGCCGTGGACGGGTTGCACGAGTTCTTGGAGGCGACCCTTGGGATTGTGCAGATCACCGACGGCGTTGAGGCGCGCGTCGATGTCGCCGATGAGGCCGAGCATCACACCGCGCGTAGTGAGCCAGTCGCTGTCGATAAATACGGCGCCAAAGAGCGCTTCGCAGGCGTCGGCGAGATTGGAGGCGCGCTCGCGGCCACCGGTGGCCTCCTCGCTGGAGCCCACGTTGAGGCACGCGTCGAGTCCGAGATCACGGGCGAGTTGCGCGAGGAACGTGCCTTTGGCGAGGGCGGCGCGGCGGCGGCTGAGTTCGCCTTCGCGGTCGTTGGGGTAGCGTTGAAAAAGCGCCTCGGTGAGCACGAGCTGCAACACCGCGTCGCCGAGAAATTCGAGGCGCTGGTTGTTGGCGGGAACGTGCGGGTTTTCCTGTAAAAAAGAGGGATGCGTGAGTGCGCGTTCCAGCAACGCGGGATCACGAAACGTGTAGCCAAGACGCTGCTGCAGTGAGGCGAGGGGCGAGCTCATGACTTCAGGAACTCGCGCTCGCATAGCGGCGCAGCCCGCGGTGAAACACAAAGATGGCGGTGGCGAACCAGGCGAGCGTCGCGGCGACCAAGGCGAGCACCCAGGCGGGTTGAAAACCGTGGAGGAGGATTTGCGCCGGCGCGTTGCTCACGACGACGACCGGCAGTAGCCAAACGAAAAGCACACTCGCGATGCCTTTGAACGCCTCGCGCGGCAGACGGGAAAATTCTGCGAGCGTGAAGTAGCTGCCTTCGATGCCTTGCGCGCTCGTGATCCAGAAAGCTAGCGAAATGGTTATCACCAACATGCTGT